>CAMCBB010000034.1 GCA_945872875.1 Flavobacterium psychrophilum | reverse complement strand
TTCATAGCAGTTATTCCTTGGTCGGCAAGATTTCCCATCCCAAGTTTTCTCAGGGTGCTTTCCACTTTTTGCAATTCCTCTGGAATTAATATTTTCACCGCTTCATTTTTCAAAAAACCATCAACAGCAGTTAATTTAGATACCTCTTTGGTGATTCCATTGTTTAAGGCTTCTTTTAATCCTGCCGCTATGTCAATTGTTGCAGCCGTGTTTGCTGTACCTCCAACTTTTGGTATGCTAATTTTTGGTATGGTGACTTTTGGTTTTACAGGTAATTTCTTCGGTATGGTTTTTAATTGTGCTATTCCAATAAAAGGGCAAATTAGGGCTAAAAGAATTATTTTTTTCATGCTTATCGATTTTGTTTTTCAAGTGTATGCAAATAGTATGCCTTTATTTTGAATTCACAAATAACGGTAAAGTTTTAGATAAATTTGAAGGCTATAAAATTATTAAATTCGTAAATTGCGCTCTCAAAATTGAATATAAATCACCAATGGAACCACAAACGCCCTATACTCCTAAATATAAAGTAAGAATTGTTACTGCTGCCTCTCTTTTTGATGGTCACGATGCAGCAATAAACATCATGCGTAGAATTATCCAATCTACTGGAGTGGAAGTGATTCACTTGGGCCACGATCGAAGCGTGGAAGAAGTAGTGAATACAGCAATTCAGGAAGATGCCAATGCCATTGCTATGACTTCGTATCAAGGCGGTCACAATGAGTATTTTAAATACATGTATGATTTACTTAAGGAAAAAGGAGCCGGACATATTAAAATTTTTGGTGGAGGTGGAGGAGTAATTCTGCCAACGGAGATTGCCGAATTGCAAGAATACGGAATTGAAAGAATATATTCACCAGATGATGGTCGCGCGATGGGATTACAAGGGATGATTAATGATTTGGTACAACGATCGGATTATCCTGTGGGTGCTATTTTAAAAGACGAATTGACGCATATTGAAGATAAAAATCCAACGGCAATTGCTCGATTGATCTCGGCTGCAGAAAATTTTCCTGAAATTGCAAAGCCAGCATTTGATGCAATTCATAAGAAAAATGAAACAAATAAAACGCCTGTTCTAGGAATTACCGGAACTGGAGGTGCGGGTAAATCGTCTTTGGTTGACGAATTAGTGCGTCGTTTTTTAATTGATTTTCCTGAAAAAACAATCGGGTTAGTTTCTGTAGATCCATCCAAAAGAAAAACTGGAGGTGCGTTACTTGGTGATCGTATCCGTATGAATGCCATCAATAATCCGCGGGTTTATATGCGTTCTTTGGCAACGCGTCAATCCAATTTGGCTTTGTCTAAATATGTAAACGAAGCTATCGAAGTTTTAAAAGCGGCGAAATATGATTTGATAATATTAGAAACTTCTGGAATAGGTCAAAGTGATACCGAAATTATGGATCATTCGGATGTTTCCTTGTATGTAATGACACCCGAATTTGGTGCGGCTACACAATTAGAAAAAATCGATATGTTGGATTTTGCCGATTTGGTAGCGCTTAATAAATTTGATAAAAGAGGGGCTTTAGACGCGATTCGCGATGTGAAAAAGCAATACCAAAGAAATCATAATTTATGGGATGCCGATACCGATTCGATGCCAATATTTGGAACTATCGCTTCGCAATTTAATGATCCAGGAATGAATACGCTCTACAAATCGATTATGGATAAAATTGTAGAGAAAACAGGATCCGATTTAAAATCGACTTTCCAAATCACTCGTGAAATGAGTGAAAAAGTATTTGTGATTCCGCCACACAGAACCCGTTATTTGTCTGAAATAGCAGAAAACAACAGAAAGTACGATGAAACTGCTTTGTCACAAGTTGAAGTTGCTCAAAAATTATACGGAATTTTCAAAACCATAGAAACCGTTTCAGGTAAAACACCGGAATTAACTAAAGTTGGTTTAGAGAATATTGTCATTCCGACGAAGGAGGAATCTCATCAATTTTTAGAATTACTTTATAAAGAATTTGACCGTGTTAAAATGAATCTTGATCCATACAATTGGGAGATAATTCTAACTTGGGAGGAGAAAGTAAATAAATATAAAAATCCTATTTATAGTTTTAAAGTTCGTGATAAAGTCATCGAAATTAAAACGCACAGCGAAAGTTTATCGCATTCGCAAATTCCAAAAGTGGCCTTGCCAAAATACCAAGCTTGGGGTGATATATTAAAATGGAATTTACAAGAAAATGTTCCGGGAGAATTTCCTTTTGCCTCTGGATTGTATCCATTTAAGAGAGAAGGCGAAGATCCAAGCCGAATGTTTGCAGGTGAAGGTGGTCCAGAAAGAACCAATAAGCGTTTTCATTATGTAAGCGCTGGATTGCCAGCAAAAAGATTGTCTACCGCTTTTGATTCGGTTACCTTATACGGAAATGATCCACACATGCGCCCCGATATTTATGGAAAAATTGGTAATGCCGGTGTTTCCATTTGTTGTTTGGATGATGCTAAAAAACTGTATTCTGGTTTTGATTTGACGCATGCCTTGACCTCGGTTTCAATGACTATTAATGGTCCGGCACCTATGTTGCTTGGCTTTTTTATGAATGCGGCCATCGATCAAAATTGTGAAAAATATATTATTGAAAATAATCTTCAAGCAGAAATTGAAGAAAAAATCAATGAAATCTATAAGAAAAAAGGAACTGTTAGACCAAAATACCAAGGGGATTTACCCGAAGGAAATAATGGTTTGGGATTGCTGCTTTTGGGAGTTACCGGAGATCAAGTGTTGCCTTTGAATGTGTATAACGATATCAAAATTAAAACCTTATCGCAAGTTCGTGGAACGGTTCAGGCAGATATTTTAAAAGAAGATCAGGCGCAAAACACTTGTATTTTTTCTACTGAATTTGCCTTACGATTAATGGGTGATGTTCAAGAATATTTCATCAAAGAGAATGTTCGAAATTTTTATTCGGTTTCTATTTCTGGGTATCATATCGCAGAGGCCGGTGCCAATCCAATTACGCAATTGGCATTCACTTTAGCTAATGGGTTCACTTACGTGGAATATTATTTAAGCCGCGGAATGAATATCAACGATTTTGGCCCTAACTTATCGTTCTTTTTCTCTAACGGAATTGATCCAGAATATGCGGTTATTGGTCGTGTGGCGCGTAAAATTTGGGCGAAAGCCATGAAAAATAAGTACGGTGCCAACGAAAGAGCCCAAATGTTGAAATACCACATTCAAACTTCAGGGCGTTCACTTCACGCACAAGAAATTGACTTTAATGATATTCGTACTACGTTACAAGCGTTGTATGCAATTTATGATAACTGTAATTCGTTGCATACCAATGCGTATGACGAGGCAATTACTACGCCAACTGAAGAATCGGTGCGAAGAGCGATGGCAATTCAGTTGATTATTAATAAAGAATTAGGTTTGGCAAAAAACGAAAACCCAATTCAAGGTTCCTTCATTATTGAAGAATTAACCGATTTAGTTGAAGATGCAGTATTGCAAGAATTTGACCGAATCACAGAGCGTGGCGGAGTTCTTGGTGCTATGGAAACGATGTACCAAAGATCTAAAATTCA
The DNA here is from genome assembly GCA_945872875.1 of Flavobacterium psychrophilum. GTDB lineage: Bacteria > Bacteroidota > Bacteroidia > Flavobacteriales > Flavobacteriaceae > Flavobacterium > Flavobacterium psychrophilum_N. Next base: position 13,249 of record CAMCBB010000034.1, on the reverse strand, counting down.
AGAAGAAAGTTTGTATTATGAAACTTTAAAACATACCGGAGAATTTCCAATTATTGGGGTGAATACCTTTTTGAGTTCAAAAGGATCACCAACAATTATTCCAGCAGAGGTAATTCGTGCTACTGAAACTGAAAAGCAATATCAAATTGATATGTTACAGAACCTTCAGAAAGCGAATGAAGAAAAAGTTTTAAATGAATTGAATGCGATACAAGAAGCAGCTATCAATAACCAAAATATATTTGAAAAATTAATGGAAGCTACTAAAGTGTTTTCGTTAGGACAAATTACGAGTGCTTTATTTGAAGTAGGTGGCCAGTATCGACGCAATATGTAATTTGAATCTATTGAATCCAACAATAAAAACATTTCCAGAAACTAAATTCATAGGTAAATATCTTTCGTTTACCTATGCCGATTATCGTGCTTTTGAATTGTGGAGCAGTTTTATGCCTCGCAGAAAAGAAATTCAAAATGTAGTTGGAACCGAATTGTATAATATTCAGGTAAATCCAGAAAATTTTGATTTCAGTCCAACTACCCCTTTTGTGAAATGGGCTGCAGTTGCGGTCTCTGATTTTGAGATGGTTCCCGATGGAATGGAAACTTTAGTTTTGAATGAAAACTTGTATGCTGTTTTTAATTACAAGGGTGATCAAGCCAATGCAGCTGCTTTTTTTAATCAAATTTATACTGAGTGGTTGCCTGCTTCGGGATATGAGTTAGGTGTCCATCCGCAGTTTGAAATATTAGGCGAAAAATACAAGAATAATGATCCTAATTCAGAGGAAGAAATTTGGATTCCAATAAAAAAATAAATTAATTCTAAATTTTAATTAATTTTATAGAGTTATATAAATTACTTTAAATTTAAATAAATTAATTATGAAAAAAACAATATTATTTTTGATATATATATTATCTCAGTTTTCATTTGCTCAAATAACTTATAATTCTTCTGATTATGCTGCGCAAAACGAATCTTTTATTGTAAGTCACTCAATATCAGGATTGGTTGGTAATGATTTTGTTCAAACAGGAGCTAATTATAACTGGAATTATAGCGACTTAGTTCCAAGTACTCAAGAAACACTTTTATATCAAAATCCAAATACCGCGGGCTATAAAAATATTTGGTGTTTGTATAATGGATATATTTTTAATTGTAATTCGCAATTTAATAGCAACTTCAGTTTAGCTACAAAATTAACTAATGGTCTTCAACTGCAAGGTTTTGGAATAACAAACGTTATCGACCATCTTAAATTATCTACCACCTCTTTGTTGAATAAAATGATTGGATCTTCAATTACTTTGAACGGAACATCTGTTCCTTTTGTAGCTAATTATCAAACTCCAGATGTGCTATATCAATTTCCAATAAGTTTTAATGATAATTACACTACTAACAATTCTTTAAGTGTGGATTTAACAAATCTTGGTGCGCCAATACAATATGCATCTCTAGGTCAAAGAACTAATTTAGTAGAAGGTTGGGGCGCCCTTACTACCCCTTTTGGAACTTTTGGAAATGTTTTAAAAATGAAAACAACGGTTGTAAATAATGTTACAATTACTACTAATGGAACTCCTTTGCAAAATACTTCAACTACTATTTCTTATAAATGGTTTGACCCAGCTTATGGAATTCCTGTGTTGCAAGTAGATGGAAATGAAGTAGCTTCCCAATTTATTCCGACTGATATTACTTATTTTGATATTCAGAGATGTTTGATGCCAACTGCAGTTTTTGGATTTTTACCTATTGCAAGTGATTTTAATACAAATACGAATAATGCATCTGTTTCTTTTGTAAATGGAAGTACTAATTTTGATACATTAAGTTGGGATTTTGGTGATGGCTCACCATCAAGTGCAAGTATTAATCCAACTCATAATTATTCTTGTCCAGGAATTAAACAAGTTACATTAACAATAACTAATACTTTTTGCGATCCAGACCAGGTGGACTCTGTTACGATTCCTATTACAATAACAGACACTCAAAATGCCTTTACGAACGGAGTTACAGTAAACGGTCCTTTATTAACTGCAGACAGAATTTTAACTGGAACTTCCTATCAATGGGTAGATTGTGATAATAATAATGCTTTAATAATTGGTCAAACAGCTCAAAATTTTTCACCTACTGTTAGTGGAAATTATGCTGTGCTATTAAATACAAATGGATGTGAAAGCATATCCGACTGTTATCCAATTGATTTATTAGATACAACTTCATTTAATTTTAATTTAGGAATAGTTTTATATCCAAATCCAACAAGTGGAGAGTTTTTAGTCCTAAATAATCCAAAACAACTAATAAAAAACATCTCTATTTATAATGTTTTAGGAGAATATGTAACCGATAAATTAGATTTATCTTGTTTTTCTGGTGGAATGTATTTTGTTAAAATCAATACTGAAAATGGTCAGTTAATTAGGAAAATAGTTAAGAAATAATTTAAATTAAGCTGTTGTGTTTTCTAATTATCTCCTTTAGCCTTTCTTCTCGAGCTACTTTTTTTGCTTTTGCTTTGTCTTGCTCTTTATGAAGTTTGTCGTTGTGCTTCTTGATGTTACGCTCGTTATTTCTTCCCATGTTTATTTAATTTTATCTAGGTTTAAATATCCAATATGAAATACATCTTCTTCTATAATTTCAGTTTTAGAAATTTGAATATCATAGTTATTTGAGAAAGCTGGTGCTAAAATTTCTTTCACTTTATAGGTGTCATCAATGTCAATTCCGAATTTATCGTCAATGTGGGAAGTCGCACCTTTAAATCCGAAATGTTTATAAAAGGTCGTTTTTTTAGCTTTTTGGGTTACTTCGGATAACGAATCGCCAACCGAAAGTATTTTGTAATGGTATTCTTCAAATTCATTTTCCTTATATCCGCCAAGGTTTATGAAAAATAATTGAGATGAGTTGACAGTTGCGGTACCTTTTGGAACGACTTCAATTTTATAATTATCAACAAAATTTACTTCTCTCCATGCATCAATGTGGAAATTTCCTTTGGCTTCAGGCCAAAATTCATTCATTTGTGGAGTCAACTCTTTTATGGAATTCCCAATGCCAAAAAAAATGTCGTGCTGCTCGGTATATCTTCCTTTTGGGCGACATCCAATCATAATCATATATAATTTCATCTGTCAAAGGTACATTTTTTTGTCAATTGTAAAGTTTGGCACAAGTATTGAAAGGTAAGTTGTATAACCTAAATATAAATTATCATGAAAAAATTTACACTTCTTTTGGCCTTTATTGGAATAGTAACTTTTCAATCTTGTACTGTTAACGAAACAGCTCCTATTAACACAGTAGATAACGATACAATAAGTGAAGTATGGGAATATAATAGATCGTTTACTACAACTAATAACTTTAGTAATTTAATAACTTATCCTCATGCCATTTATACTTCGGATATGGTTTTAGTTTACCGTCTTTCTGGCATTACTGGCGGAAATGATATTTGGAAATTATTACCAGAAACATATTATTTAAATAGTGGTGTGGTGGATTTTAGATATGATTTTGATTTTACTCGATATGATGTAAATATTTACATGGAAGGGTTTGATTTAGCTGGAATTTCTTCAGTATATAGAATAAATCAGATATTGAGAGTAGTTGTAATTCCTGGTTTCTTTGGAAATAAAAATGCAAATTCAGTTAACTTTAATGATTATAATGCAGTTGTAAAAGCGTATAATATTAATCCTGAAAAGGTGCTTAAAATAAAATAGATTTGGTTAGTTTATAATTTGTTTGTTTGAAAAGAGGTTGTGTTTAAATACAGCCTCTTTTTTATTTAGGTTCAATAGAATTTGCTTTTTTAAGAGAAACAATTACTCCGGTTGCTAATGCAATTCCAATAAAACATAAAGAAACCCATTCCGGAAATTTGTAAAAATGTACTAACAACATTTTAATCCCAACAAAAAATAATATGGCAATCAAACTATATTCTAGATAACTGAATTTTTCCAACATGTTCGCTAAGAAGAAATACATAGATCGTAAGCCTAAAATAGCAAATATATTAGAGCTAAAAACTAAAAAGGGGTCTGAGGTAATTGCTAAAATAGCTGGCACACTATCGATTGCAAAAACCACATCCATAACTTCAATTACTAATAAGGCGACTAGAAGTGGGGTAGCATAATTTTTATTGTTTTCTTTAATGATAAAGTGATCATGGTCGCGGTGACTTGTAATTGGAATAATTTTTCCAATTATTTTATATACTTTAGAATCTTTAGGATTGAAATCTTCTTCATCTTTTTTGAAGAGCATTTTTATAGCTGTAAATAATAAAAAAGCGCCAAAAACATAGGTAATCCAATTTATTTTCTGAATTAAAAGCACGCCAAAGAAAATCATTAGTCCTCTAAAAAAAATGGCACCTATGATTCCCCAAAACAGTACGCGATGCTGGTATTTTTGTGCAATTTTAAAGGAGGAGAAAATTATAGCGATTACAAAAATATTATCTGCACTAAGCGATAATTCAATTAAATAGCCAGTGAGAAATTTAATTGAAGCTTCTAGTGGTTTTAGTTGAGTTGGATTATCCAAATAGTTATTTTGGTATAACCAATATATTACTCCTGAAAAAGCCATTGAAATAGTAACCCAAACAGCGGTCCAAATACCTGCCTCCTTAGAGCTTATTATGTGTGGTGTTTTGTTGAAAACTCCCAAATCTAAAGCCAAAAAGATTGAAATTAATAATATGAATAGAATCCAAACCATTATAGTTAATTATAAATTGTAAATTTCATCAAAGATAAACATTTTAATGTCTATTAATTATCCATATTAAGTTGTTAATAAATTTTTATTTTTACCCCCTAAAAAAATAGGGTATAATTTATTTTTAATCAAAATATTAATATATTTGCATCAAAATAATAGGGTATAACTTTAAATTTTAATAATTATGTCAACTTTACGTTTTCAAGCATTAAACGAGTCTTCAGGTAGAAAGCCTGTAAAATTTGAAGAATCTGGTAAAAAGTCAGATCTTTTTGGATCAAATGTATTCAATGATAAAGCAATGAGGCAATACTTAACCTCTGATGCTTATAAAGGAGTAAAAGATGCCGTTCAGCATGGAACTAAAATTGATAGAAAATTAGCCGATTATATCGCAATGGGTATGAAAGAATGGGCGCTTTCTAAAGGAGTAACCCATTATACACACTGGTTTCAACCATTAACAGGTACTACAGCTGAAAAACATGATGCGTTCTTTGAAACTTCTTATGATGGTTCAGATCCTGTTGAAAAATTTGGAGGTGGTCAATTAGTGCAACAAGAGCCAGATGCTTCTTCTTTCCCAAATGGCGGAATTAGAAACACCTTTGAAGCGCGAGGATATACAGCTTGGGATCCAACTTCACCTGCATTTATTTTCGGAACTACATTATGTATTCCTACAGTTTTCATCTCCTATACAGGTGAAGCATTAGATTATAAAACACCTTTATTGCGTGCTTTAAATGCAGTTGATGACGCCGCCACAGAAGTATGTAAATATTTTGATAAAAATGTAAAGAAAGTTACTGCTACTTTAGGATGGGAGCAAGAGTACTTTTTAATTGATTCTGCTTTGGCAAATTCTCGTCCTGATATTGTTATGACAGGTAGAACTTTACTTGGTCATACTTCTGCAAAAGGGCAACAATTAGACGATCATTATTTTGGATCAATTCCTTCTCGTGCCTTAAATTATATGAGAGAATTGGAAGAGGAGTGTATGTTATTAGGAATTCCAGTTAAAACGCGTCACAATGAAGTTGCGCCAAATCAGTTTGAGTTGGCTCCAATTTTTGAAGAAACCAATCTTGCAGTAGATCACAATTCTTTATTGATGGATGTAATGTCTAAAGTAGGAGAGCGTCATGATTTTAAAGTTCTTTTCCACGAAAAACCATTCAAAGGAGTAAACGGATCAGGTAAACACAACAACTGGTCTATGGCTACCGATACTGGAGTGAATTTATTATCTCCAGGAAAAACTCCAATGAGCAACTTACAATTCTTATCTTTCTTTATAAATACGATTAAAGCAGTAAATGAATACGAAGAGTTATTGCGTGCTTCTATTGCAACAGCAAGTAATGACCACCGACTTGGAGCAAATGAAGCGCCACCTGCAATCATCTCTGTGTTTATTGGAGAGCAATTAACTAAAGTTTTGGCTGAGTTAGAAGGAGTTTCTAATGGGAAACTTTCTCCAGAAGAAAAAACCGATTTAAAATTAAATGTAGTTGGTAAAATTCCAGATGTAATGTTGGATAATACCGATAGGAATAGAACATCTCCATTTGCATTTACAGGTAATAAATTTGAGTTTAGAGCGGTTGGTTCTTCTGCAAACTGCGCTAATGCTATGACTACTTTAAATTCTATAGTAGCAAAACAATTAAAAGAATTTAAAAAAGCAGTAGATACCTTAATTGAAACTAAAGATTTAAAGAAAGACGAAGCAATCTTTAATGTATTGAGAGAATATATTAAAGAAACTAAAAAAATCCTTTTTGAAGGAGATGGATATAGCGATGCTTGGGAAAAAGAAGCTAAAAAACGAGGCTTAAGTAATCATAAGACAACGCCTGCTGCATTGAAAGCGAAAGTTTCTAAAAAGGCATTAGAGTTATTTGCTGATTTAAATGTAATGAACCACATAGAAGTTGAAGCGCGTTACGAAATTGAATTAGAAGAGTACACTAAGAAAATCCAAATTGAAGGAAGAGTTCTTGGAGATATTGCTCGTAATCATGTGATTCCAACAGCTATTCGTTACCAAAATACATTAATTGAAAATGTTCGTGGATTAAAAGAAATCTTTGGAAAAGATTTTGAAAAAATTGCTAAAGAGCAAATTATATTAATCAAAGAAATTTCAGAACATATTGAAGGAATCAACTCTCAAGTAGAAGCGATGACTGAAGCTCGTAAAAAAGCAAATGCATTAACTGATGCTCAAAAAATGGCAGAGTCTTATTGTGATAAAGTAAAACCATATTTTGAGGTTATTAGAGCACACTGTGATAAATTAGAGTTATTGGTTGATAATGAAACTTGGACTTTAACTAAATACAGAGAATTGTTATTTACAAGATAAGTTATTATTAGATTACAAAAAACCCGATTCAAATATTGAATCGGGTTTTTTATTGGGATTAATTTTGTCTATCAAAATATATTTTCCGTAAATTCGTTTAATGATTAGTAAAAAACACATCTTTTGTTTGATTCTAGGAATTTGTTTCACTTTTGCGAAAGCACAAGAACAGTTTTCGGTGTTTTTTGAAAGCAATAAATTCGAATGTTCTAAATTAGAGTCAAAGAAACTTCAAGACTGGATAGTAGCCAATAAAGAGGTAAAAATAATTGCAATTCATGGATTTACAGATGAAGATGGAAATTCAGGGTTTAATGATTCGCTTGCTAAAAAGAGAGTGTCTTTTATTTATTCTAAGATTAAAGATCAAATTAAAATAAGAGAAGATTTTAAGACCATAAGCTATGGTGAAAATTTTAAGCAATCCTCAAATAAATCAGAAAATAGAAAAGCAACTATTTTTTATTTACTTCCAAAAGATTTTTCCCGCGAAAATGAAATTCTAGGAATTAAAAAAGAAGAACCAAAACCAGTTGAGCAAGAGACTCCAGAGTTCATTCCAATGGAAGAGGAAACCATGAATTTTCCTGAAAATTCTACTTTAGAAGATAAGATAAAACTTTCAGAAAAAGGAACTTTGATACGATTGGATGATATAAATTTTTATGTGAACACCTTTGCAATTATTCCTACATCCAAGCGTTCTATTGATGAGTTAATTTATGTTTTAGATACTTATCCAAAATTAAAAATTGAGATCCAAGGACATATTTGTTGTGTAGATAAAGATGTACGAAATCTATCTACTGCAAGAGCAAAACAAGTAAAACGAATTTTGGTTGCTGAAGGAATTAGTGAAAGAAGAATTAAAACAAAAGGTTTTGGGGTTTCCAAACCAAAATTTGCAATTCCAGAAAAAAGTGAATTTGAAGCGGCTCGAAACCGTCGCGTCGAAATAATGATTTTAGATAAATAAGAATGAAAAAATACAGTTTCCTTTTTTTATTAATGCCTATATTTTTCTATTCACAAGAAAAACTAGATGTTTTTTTCGATTTTGATAAGTATGATTTAAATGAAGTGGCAGTTAAAAAAATTAATTCTTGGATAGCTGAAGGAAAAGAATATCAGGTTTCTAAATTGTACGGATTTTGTGATTCTAAAGGTACAAATCAATACAATGATACACTTGCCATGAAGCGTGTTTATTCTGTTTATGATTTCTTAAAACAAAGTAAAATAGAAGTAAAAAAGGATCTAGAAATAAGAGGATTTGGTGAGGATTTTGTGCAATCGGAAGTTCAAGATGAAAACAGAAGGGTAACTATTATTTTTCAAGAAAAGAAACCAATCATTGTAGAAGTAACTCCGGATCAAAAACTTAAAGATAAACTCAAAGATTCGAAAGTTGGTGATTTAATTCGGTTACCCAATTTATATTTCTTTAATAATTCGGCTAAAATTGTTCCCAAATCTCAGCCGGTTCTTTATGATTTATTGTGTTTAATGAATGACAATCCAAAGTTGAAAATTGAAATTCAAGGACATATTTGTTGTAAACTACCAAATCAAATAGACGCTGTTTCAACTGCGCGAGCAAGGGCAATTTATAATTTTTTAATTGTAAATAAAGTGAATAGAAAGCGACTATCTTTTAAAGGATTTGGTGCAACAAGACCTATTCATCCAATTCCCGAAAAAAGCACCCAAGAAGAGGAAGATAATCGAAGAGTAGAAATTATGATTGTTGAAAATTAATAATCAAAATTTGTATTTCAAATTACTATCTTTGCGCCACAACACAATAACTACATAATGAGTTCTGATAATAGCCAACGATACGCCTTGCGCGGAGTTTCTGCATCAAAAGAAGATGTTCACAATGCCATCAAAAATATTGATAAAGGATTGTTTCCTAAGGCTTTTTGCAAAATTGTACCCGATTATTTAACCCACGATGATGCGTATTGCATTATTATGCATGCCGATGGTGCAGGAACGAAATCTTCCTTAGCTTATATGTATTGGAAAGAAACCGGCGATATTTCGGTGTGGAAAGGAATAGCGCAAGACGCATTAATAATGAATATTGATGATTTGCTTTGTGTTGGAGCAACGAACGATATTTTACTTTCCTCAACAATCGGAAGAAATAAAAATTTAATTTCAGCTGAAGTTTTGTCGGCCATTATTAATGGAACCGAAGAACTGATTGCGGAGTTAAAAACATTTGGGGTAACCATTCATTCCACGGGTGGTGAAACTGCCGATGTGGGTGATTTAGTTCGAACTATTATTGTAGATTCTACTGTTACAGCACGAATGAAACGCAGCGATGTGGTTGATAATGGCAATATTAAACCGGGTGATGTAATTGTGGGATTGTCTTCTTTTGGTCAAGCCAAATACGAAAAAGAGTACAACGGCGGAATGGGTAGCAACGGTTTGACTTCAGCCCGTCACGATGTTTTTGCAAATTATCTTGCGGATAAATTCCCAGAAAGTTACGATAGTTCAGTTCCAAAAGATTTAGTATATTCTGGCGGGGTAAAACTAACAGATGCAGTTGAAAATTCTCCAATTGATGCCGGAAAATTAGTGTTGTCGCCAACAAGAACTTATGCTCCAATTATCAAATCGATTTTAAATAAATATACTCCTAAAGATATTCACGGAATGGTACATTGCTCTGGTGGTGCTCAAACTAAAGTCTTGCATTTTGTAGATAATGTTCATGTAATAAAAGACAATTTATTTCCAGTTCCCCCTTTGTTTAAATTAATTCAAGAGCAATCCAAAACCGATTGGAAAGAAATGTACCAAGTCTTTAATTGTGGTCACCGAATGGAAGTATATGTACCTCAAGAAATTGCTGCCGATATTATTGCTATCTCGCAATCATTTGGAGTAGATGCACAAATTGTTGGTAGAGTAGAAGCTAGTGAAACTAAAAAGCTAACTATTGTTAGTGAATATGGTACTTTTGAATATTAGGATTTTATTTTTCTTCCTCTATTAAATCACTAAGATGAACGCGTAAAGCATTTACAGAAATGCTAATTTCCCAAAACGAAATCCCTAAAGAAACTAGAAGGCTAAGTAGGCTTGCGCCGAAAAAATAAATGCCCATAAGTTGCCATTCTAAAAACAAAACCAACATCGAAAATACCGAAAGAAACAAGCACAATACACCAAAAAGTTGCATGTAGCGAATTAAGGTTAATCGTAGGTTGAGGTTGGTGATTTCTACTAAAATACTTTTGTTTTTTATTTCGTCGTAATTCTTCTTCAAGCTACGAACAATTTGGGCGATGGTCAAAAACCGATTGGTATAGGCCAATAAGATTAAGGAAGTAGCCGAAAATAAAAGTGCAGGAGTTTCTATAGAAAGAGTCATTTTTTTCTGTTTTTAGAATTACAAATGTCGGTAAATAATTTAATATCCATAAAAAAACCTGCAAGTTTGCTTGCAGGTTTTTTTTCTTTATTCTATACTCTTATTTAATCAATTCAAAACTGCGCTTCACAAAAGCTGTAAGTTCTTCCCCTTTTAACAGTCCTTGTGAAATTTTAGCCAAATCTAAGGCTTGTTTGATTAAACTTTCTTGAGCCGATTTGTCTGGCGTATTCAAAATGGTTGTTGCTAACTCTGAATTGGAATTTACGACCAAATTGTACATTTCAGGGAAATTACCCATACCAAACATTCCGCCACCACCCGTTTGACTCATCTCTTTCATACGACGCATAAACTCAGGTTGCGTAATAATAAAAGGCGCCGCAGTACTATCCATAGGTTCTAATTGCACGGTGTAATTTGCTTTTGGTACAAACTCTTCCACAACGGTTTTCAAATTTCCTTGTTCTTCTTCCGATAATTTAGAGATTTGATTTTCCTCTTTAGCAATTAATTTATCAATGTGATCCGAATCTACACGAACAAATGTTAGGTTTTCGTTATCGCTTTCTAATTTTTGAATTAAATGCGAAACAATAGGCGAGTCTAGTAATAATACTTGGTATCCTTTTTCTTTAGCGATTTCAACATAACCATGTTGTGCCTCTTTGTTAGAAGCATAAAGAACAACTAATTTTCCGTTTTTATCCGTTTGATTGGTGGTAATAGCTTCTTTTAATTCAGCTAAAGTGTAGTATTTGTCTTCCACCGTTGGATACAATACAAAATCACCTGCTTTTTCGTAGAATTTAGGTTCGGATAGCATTCCGTATTCTAGAACGATTTTAATATCGTTCCATTTTTTCTCAAAATCTTCGCGGTTTTCATTGAATAACGCTTTCATTTTGTCGGCTACTTTTCTAGTAATGTAATTCGAAATTTTCTTCACATTACTATCCGCTTGCAATCCAGATCGTGAAACATTTAATGGAATATCTGGAGAATCAATAACCCCTTTTAACATTCCTAAAAATTCCGGCACAATTCCTTCTACATTATCGGTAACATACACCTGATTTTGATACAATTGAATTTTGTCTTTTTGTAATTGCAAATCAGATGACATTTTAGGGAAATATAAAATTCCGGTTAAGTTAAACGGATAATCTACATTTAAATGAATGTTGAAAAGCGGCTCCTCAAATTGCATTGGATACAATTCGTGGTAAAACTGTTTGTAATCTTCCTCTTTCAAATCGGCAGGTAATTTGGTCCAAGCCGGATTTGGGTTGTTGATGATATTATCTACCTCAATAGTTTCTGCTTTGTAATCTTCTGGAGCATCTTCAGGCTTTGGAAGAGTTTCTGTTTTGGTTCCAAATTTAATTGGCACCGGCATGAACTTATTGTATTTGGTAAGTAATTCTCTAATTTTAAATTCTTCTAAAAACTCCAATGAATCTTCTGCTATGTGAAGAATAATTTCTGATCCACGAGTTGTTTTGTCGGCAGCTTCAAGAGTAAACTCCGGACTTCCATCGCAAGTCCAATGAGCAGCGGGCTCGTCTTTGTAAGATTTTGTAATGATTTCAACTTTCTCGGCAACCATAAAAGCAGAATAAAATCCAAGCCCAAAGTGACCAATGATTCCGGCATCTTTTGCAGAATCTTTGTATTTTTCTAAAAACTCTTCAGCACCAGAAAAAGCTACTTGGTTGATGTATTTTTCTACCTCGTCAGCAGACATTCCAAGACCTTGATCAATGATGTGTAGTTTTTTCCCTTCTTTATCAATTTTAACTTCAATAATTGGGTTGCCATATTCTAATTTGGCTTCCCCAATACTGGTTAAATGTTTTAGTTTTAATGTGGCGTCTGTCGCATTAGAAACCAATTCGCGTAGGAAAATTTCGTGATCGTTGTAAAGAAATTTCTTAATTAATGGGAAAATGTTTTCTACTGAAACATTAATTTTTCCTGTACTCATATTTTGAATTTTAAGTGAAACAATATTGATTTCTATTTGTTCAAATTCAGTACCAAAGCTGCAATTATGACAAATTGTCGTGAATAATAATTTTTTATTTAATTTTTTTGTGGTATATTTAATAAGATGCAATTGTAAAAGAGATTGCCAATTAATTAAAAACATTTCGAACTATGAGAAAAACTGCAATTTTATTGTTTTTTACATTGATTTTTTTTGGTTGTAAGCCAAAGCAAACTATTGTCAATACTAAATTAGATACCAAAACAGAGGTAGCCATTAAAGGGGATTGGAAAATTACTTCGGTAACCTATCCTGGTTCAGATTATATTAAGGTGAATTCCTTTGATCTTGCCGATTCAAAATGTTTTGTTGGTAGTACCTGGAAATTTATATCCAATAATAATAAAGGCGAAATGTCTTTGAATGCTGCTTCTTGCACTTCTTTCACTTCTCCAATTACTTGGTACATTAACAAAGACGGAAATTTTGTAATGAAAATTATAAATAATTCAAAGGCAAAAAAGGTGATGGAAGGGTATGTTTTGACCATTGCTAATTTAACCGATAGTTTTTTTCAACTAATTGATAAGATTAATGTAGGAGGTCAATTTGTGAATGTAGTGTATCAATTTAATAGAAACTAAAAAAAAAATAAAACGATGAAACAAAAATCAACAACAGAAATAATTCAAGGAATTTTCAAGAAAATTACACTATTAG
>CAMCBB010000033.1 GCA_945872875.1 Flavobacterium psychrophilum | reverse complement strand
TGTCTCATTACAAATGTTAGAATTCCAGCAATGATTGTGGTACCTAAAATAAGAGCTATATTTTGTAGTAGTTGACTTTTTACTGCATCAAGTGCAACAGCATTTTGTGTGTATTCTTCTATTAATTTAAAGGATCTACTTATTAGTTTTGGAGTGAAAAGTGAGAATATTTGGGCAACAATAGTAATAAAAATACCAAGTAGAAATCGGTATTTGTATTTAATAAAGTATTTATTTAAATATTGTAATTCTTTCATTATTTCACTCTAAAATGATGCGATAAATTGATGTTTATTGTTAATTATATTTATAATATTCAATTTTAATAATAGTATTAAGTTCTAAAATTATTAACAATTTGCTAATTTAATTTAAAATAAGTGAATTATTTTGAATAATAAGTTAAATTTGCTCGGACTTTTTGATAAAGTCGCAACTCAAATATTTTTTATGACTACAGAAATTACGACTGCAAAAGAACTTCAAAAAATGGACCCTGTATTTGGGCAACTATCATTTGATAATCATGAACAAATTGTTTTTTGCAACGACAAAGATACTGGATTAAAAGCAATAATTGGTATACATAATTCGGTTTTAGGTCCAGCATTAGGTGGTACACGAATGTGGAATTACGCCAATGAATGGGAAGCATTAAATGATGTGTTACGACTTTCTCGTGGAATGACCTATAAGTCAGCAATAACTGGTCTAGATTTAGGAGGAGGTAAGGCCGTAATTATTGGTGATGCTAAAACTCAAAAAACACCTGAGATGATGCGCAAATTTGGAGAATTTGTGAACTCGTTATCAGGTAGATATATAACTGCTGAAGATGTTGGTATGGTTACTGCCGATATGGATACAGTAAGAGATGTAACTCCTTATGTTACTGGAATTTCTGAATCTAGAGGTGGTTCTGGAAATCCTTCTCCTGTTACTGCTTATGGTGTTTACATGGGCATGAAAGCTGCAGCTAAATATCAATTTGGTTCAGATAATCTTGATGGTAAGAAAATATTAGTTCAAGGAATTGGTCATGTTGGGGAAACTTTAGTTGAATATTTAACAAAAGAAGGCGCCTTGGTTCAAATTTCTGATATTAATGAAGCGAGACTTCAAGAAGTTAGTGCAAAATATGGTTCTACTATTTATATAGGTTCCGATTTATATACTGCCGATGTAGATATTTATGCCCCTTGTGCACTTGGAGCAACAATTAATGATGATACAGTAAATAAAATTAAAGCGAAAGTTATTGCTGGTGCTGCAAATAATCAATTGGCAAATGAAAATATTCACGGACCAATATTACAGCAAAGAGGTATTTTATATGCTCCTGATTTCTTGATTAATGCTGGTGGAATTATAAATGTTTTTTCAGAAATTGCTCATTATGACAAAGCAGAAGCAATGCTTAGAACAGAGAATATCTACAATACTACTTTAGAGATTTTTGATTATTCAAAAACTAATAGTTTAACACCACAAAAGGCTGCAATGGAAATAGCTGAAGCAAGAATTGCACAAAGAAAAAAAGAAAAGGCTAATTTATAGCTACTGATTTAAAAATAGTTTTATTTTTGCAAAGCGAAAGAGAAATCTTTCGCTTTGTTTATTAAATGCAAATAAAAGTTCTTATCCGTGTTAAACAGAAGACATATCCGAATTAAAGTAATGCAATCCATTTATGCTATGCATCAAAGTGGATCTGATGTACTTGAAAAGCAAGAAAAATTTTTACAAGCCAGTATTGAAAATATAGAAGATTTGTATTTAATCTTGTTGTCTTCCTTGGTTGAAATTCGAAATAAAGAAATTCAATACATTGAAATTGCTAAGCAAAAACACTTAGCCACTCCCGAAGAAAGAAATCCCAATTTACAATTTGTTACCAATCCTATTTTAATCGCTTTGGCTGAAAATGAAGCTATACAAAGTGCTCTTGAAAAAAGAAAAATTAACAATTGGCAAATAAATGACGATACAATTTTAATGCTGTTGCAAGTAGTTAAGCAAAGTGAATTGTATGAAGAATATATGAGTAAAAATGCTCTTACTTTTGAAGATCATTCCGCTTTTGTTGCTGAAATGTTTTCTGAATTGATTGCTCCAAATGAAAAATTATATTCTTATTTAGAAGATTTTAAATTGACATGGGTAGATGATATTCCGGTTGTGAATACCTTAATATTAAAACAACTAAAACAAGTTACAGAAAAGAAAAATACCGTATCTATTCCTCCTATTTATAAGGATGAAGAGGATAAAGATTTTGCAATAGATTTGTTTAGAAAAACCGTATTAAATGAATCTGCTTTAGCAAAAGAGTTTATGGATAAAACTCCAAATTGGGACATGGATCGTATTGCCGAATTGGATACTATCATTTTGAAAATGGCAATTTGTGAATTTTTAAAATTCCCATCTATTCCATTAAAAGTAACAATCAATGAATATTTAGAGTTAGCTAAAGAATATTCTACTCCAAAAAGTAGTATATTTATCAACGGAATTTTAGATAATTTAGTAAAAGATTTCCAATCAAATAATAGAATCAATAAAGCCGGAAGAGGCTTAATGTAAATTATAAAATAAAAAAAAGTTATGGGACAATTAAGTCAGTTTTTACCGTTTATTTTAATGTTTGTGGTTATTTATTTCTTTATGATTTTACCGCAACAAAAGAAATTAAAAAAAGAAAAAGAATTTGAAAATAGCTTGAAAGTAGGGGATAGAATTATCACTAAAAGTGGAATTCATGGAAAAATTTCTGAATTAGCAGAAACTACTGTTGTTGTAGAAACCATGTCAGGTAAATTAAAAATGGAGCGTTCTGCCATTTCATTAGAAATGACTATTTCTTTAAATAAAAAAGCATAAATTTTACATCCTATTTAAAAAATTCAAATTCTAATTTTAATGTTGAAATTTGGATTTTTATTTTGAAAAGTTTGTTGTTGCTGTTAATTCTGCAATTTTCACAATTACATCAACGGCTTTTTGCATGCTTTCTACAGGTACATATTCGTATTTACCATGAAAATTATGTCCTCCAGCAAAGATATTTGGGCAAGGTAATCCCATGTAAGACAATCTCGATCCGTCTGTTCCTCCGCGAATTGGTTTGATAATTGGTTCAATTCCTAATTCGCGCATTGCTTTTTCGGCTAAATCTACAATGAACATCATTGGTTCAACCTTTTCACGCATGTTATAATACTGGTCTTTGACTTCGGCAATACAAATGTCTTCTCCAAATTGAGCTGCATATTTTGCATTGATTTTAGCAATAATTTGATATACTAGTTCTTTTCTTTTTTCAAATAATTGCATGTCATGATCTCTAATGATCAATTCTAATTTGGTTTCTTCAAGGCTGCCAGAAAGTCCGGTAATATGAAAAAAACCTTCGTAATCTATTGTTTCCTGTGGAATTTCATTCTTAGGCAATTCATTAATAAAATCATTTGCAATAAGCATCGAATTAATCATTTTGCCTTTGGCATAACCCGGGTGCACGCTTTTCCCTTTGAAAATGATTTTGGCTCCAGCCGCATTAAAATTTTCATATTCTAATTCGCCAATTTGACTTCCATCCAAGGTGTAAGCCCATTGTGCTCCAAATTTTTCAACATCGAAAATATCAGCACCTCGGCCAATTTCTTCATCGGGTGTAAACCCAACTCTTATTTTTCCGTGTTTAATTTCTGGATGTTTCACTAAATATTCCATTGCAGTAACAATCTCGGTAAGACCTGCTTTATCATCGGCACCAAGAAGTGTTAACCCATTAGTAGTAATTAATGTTTGTCCTTTATAAAGTAATAAATCTTTAAAATAGCTAGGGGATAGGACGATGTTGAGTTCTTTATTTAGAATAATATCACCACCGTCATAATTAGAAACGATTTGCGGTTTTACATCCTTTCCAGTAAAATCTGGTGAAGTATCGTAATGTGAAACAAATCCTATTGTAGGTACTTCATGATCTACATTACTCTCAAGAGTCCCCATAACATAGCCATTTTCGTCAATCGTTACCTCTGTAAGTCCGATAGTTTTTAATTCTTTTACTAATAAATTAGCTAAATCAAATTGCTTGAATGTACTAGGCGTTGAGGTTGAATTGGCATCCGATTCGGTATCAATTATAGCATAGCTAATAAATCGATCAATAATATGTTGCATGAAATGTATATTTTATAATTGCAAATATACAAATTGGATGTGTTTAAAAAATTGAAAGTAAATTAGAAATAAATAATTATTTCTTAAGTACTTTATATTGTTCGTAGCATTGACTAATGGCATCCAATATTTGTAAATCATTAGCTGTTTGAATAAACGCCTCCGAATAATTACAATGCTGAAGAATTTCAGGAATATCCTTTTTATCAATTCCTAATAAAATAGCAACGGTTTCTCTATCAAATTTAGTTTCAAGAAGTTCTTTAACTGTATTGTCCTTTTTCATTTCCTTAAGCTTCTTCAGCTCTTTTGGTTTTTTCCCGAAGAAATTATAGAGCATATCGGCAGGATTAAATATCGAGCTCATTACTCTTGAAAAGGCTTTAGGCGAATATTCTCCTGCTTCGTATCCTTGGGGTAATCCAGAAATACTATATCTAAAGTTTTCTTCGTCTGGAATTAACTTGGTGTCTACTTCAAGATATCCTGTTAAGTTATATTTTCTAACTTTAACTTCTTCTAATGCAATTGCCTTTTCAGTTAATTCAATTTTGGCATTACCATTTTTTACCCAGTCATTAGTAACTCGAACTCGTAAAGATTGAAATCCAATCATGGTAATATGAAGGGTGTCATTCACATCGGCATCTATTTCAAAATTTCCTCTGGCATTTGAAATTGTTCCTTTCACCTTATTTACATTAATAATATTTACATTTGGTAATGGAAAAGTAGTCGTACTATTAATTATAGTACCGTAGACTTTTTTAGTAGCATTTGTTTGCTGTGAAAAGGCATTAATTGAAAGAGAAAAAAACAATAAAGCTACGAAATATCTCATTTATTAGTTTGAAAGTTTAAATGTATAAAACTCTATATAATATTTTTCTCTTTACTATAATTATTATCAGAAAATTAACAAAAACAAATTATTCTAATTGAAGAATCCCAAACTTCATTTTATTGAAATGAAATTTGGGATTTATTATTAAAGGTAAAAAGTAGAAATTAACTTCTTCTTGGTCTTCTAGTTTTTGCTTCGTCAAATGAACGACCTGCAGGTCTAGAAGATGTACCTTCAGATCTTCTTGAAGGTCTTTCTTCTCTTTGTGCAGAACCTGGCTCTCTTCTTGAAGTTGATGTTCTTTCACTTCTAAATCCGCCTTCTTTTCTATCGCTTCTTGGGCCAAAGCTGGCGCTTCTTGAACCGCTGTTTCTATCTCCATCGCGTCTTCCGCCAAATCCGCCGCGTCTTTCACCACTAGAATTTCTTCCGTTGTGATCGCGTCTTCCGCTTCCGCCGCCACCTTCATTTTTAGAAATCTCTACATTAATTCGTCTTCCGCTAAGGTCAAATCCGTTAAGAATTGACATTACTTTATCTGTATGTTCTCCATCGGTATTAAAGAATGAAAAACCTTCTTTAACATCAACTTTAAATACATCATCTCGACCTAATTCTAATGTTTCTTTTAAGAAATCTTTCAATTGCATCCAATCAAAGTCATCTCTTGCGCCAATATTAATAAAATATCTTACCGGATCTCCAGCTCTAATTTCTCTTGGCTCAGCACTTCTTTCGCCTCGATCACTTCCTTTTTCACCAGATAAATCGCGTTTCTTTTTATAATAATTTATAAAACGGTTAAATTCTACAGAAACCATTTTCTTAATTAATTCCTCTTTAGTTAATCCATCTAAAACTTCATTAATTGCTGGAAGGTAATTGTCAATTTCATGATCAACCTCAGTATCCTTAATTTTATTAGCTAAATGTAACAATTGAATTTCGCAAATTTCCATTCCAGAAGGAATAGTTTTTTCTTGAAATTTTTGCTGGATGATTCTTTCAATTGAAGCAATTTTACGAATCTCACTTTTTGTAATGATTACAATTGAAGTTCCTAGTTTTCCTGCACGACCTGTTCTTCCAGAACGGTGGTTGTAGGTTTCAATTTCATCTGGTAATTGATAATTTACTACATGCGTAATATTATCAACATCAATTCCACGAGCAGCAACATCAGTTGCAACAAGCATTTGAATTTGACGACCTCTAAATGATTTCATTACACCATCTCGTTGCGCTTGAGATAAATCGCCGTGCAAAGCTGCAGCACTATAACCATCTTCTATTAATTTTTCGGCAACTGCTTGAGTATCTCTTTTAGTTCTACAAAATATTACTGAAAATATGTCCGGATTAGCATCTGCTAATCTTTTTAATGCTTCATAACGGTCACGAGCATTCACACAATAAAATTCGTGAGATACGGTAGCCGAACCTGAATTTTTACTTCCTACTGTAACTTCTGCAGGATCGTGCATGAATTTTTTAGCAATTCTAGCTACTTCTGCTGGCATAGTTGCCGAGAATAACCAAGTGCTTTTATCATCGGGTGTATCTGATAATATAGAAACTATATCTTCATAAAACCCCATATTTAACATCTCATCTGCTTCGTCTAGAATACAAAAGTTGATATTTTTAATATTTACAAGACCTCTATTTATCATGTCTTGCATTCTACCCGGAGTTGCCACAATAATTTGTGCTCCTCGTTTAATTTCTCTCGCTTGCTCTGTTATGCTGGCACCACCATAAACTGCTACTGTATGTAAACCTTTTACATATTTTGAGTACTGTTTAATTTCATTTGTGATTTGTAAGCAAAGTTCCCTTGTTGGGGATAAAATTAGTGCTTGAGTGCTTCTGTCTTCTGCATCTAATTTCTGAATTAGCGGAAAACCAAAAGCTGCTGTTTTTCCTGTACCGGTTTGTGCTAAAGCTACTAAGTCGGTGTTTTTTTCCAATAAGACTGGAATCGCTTTTTCTTGCACTTCTGACGGATTCTCAAATCCTAGATCTTTGATCGCCAGCAGTAACGATTCATTCAGACCTAATTGTTCAAATTTATTCATATTGTATTTTAAATTGGGTGCAAAGGTAGTTTTTAAATACCATAAATACTAATTTGTTTTTTATTGATTTTCAATTAGTTAGAATTTGTATTCGAAACTATGTTTTTTAAATCTAGTTAATACTGATGTTTTGTATTCAATAATTATTTTAAAAAATAATTTTTTTGTAAGAATTTTCAATTTAATAATCCTTTTATCGATAATTAAATGTTTTTAATCGAATATTTTACATTATTATAATTTTTATCTACAATTAAAGTCAATTTGTCGTTTTTTAAGTCAATTATCAGCTACTTGTTATTAATATCCTAAAATAAATTTGTCCCGTGAAATAGAGGCATAATTTTCTTATTAAAGTTTTACAAATATTTCATCTACACAACCTTATTTAAAGTCTTAACCTATTTAAATAGAATGAAAAATATTAAAATTACATTTATTGTGCTTTGTTTGTCTGCTTTGTCAGTAGCACAAGTAGGTATTGGAACCAATACACCTGTTGCTGGAGCAATTCTTGAATTAAAAGCAACAGACAAGTCTTTATTGTTAACAAGAGTAGCAACTACCGCTGCAGTAACTTCCCCTGTTAATGGAATGATGATTTATGATATTTCATCAAATTGTATAAAAGGATATCAGAACAGTGCTTGGACAGAATGTTTAAGTGCTTGCTCGGCTACTAGTGGGGTTAACGCTTCGGCTATGTTTTCATGGCAAACCAATCTCAGATTCAAACAATTCGCAAATGTTCAAACTAATGGTTCTAATACATTTGGAGCAGGAGGTGTAACCACAGATGGCAAAGTATTTTTTTGGGGAAGAGATGTTTATGGAAATATAGAAAATTTTAAAAATACTGGTACAATAATGCTTTTTGACACCAAATGGAAACAATCTCCTGTGTATTGTTCTGGAACTGGACTTTGGGGGGATGGCAATGCTATAAAAGTACAATTAGGAAATGATGCTTATTATGTATTAGATACCAACGGAAATGTCTGGTCTTGGGGTAGCCAACAGTCGGGGCAATTAGGGGACGGCGTGAATGGAGCTAATGTTACGGTAAGAAATGACATACCTTTCTCCATCGCAAAACCAACGGGAGTAACTAAATTTTTAGATATACAGATGAGATATCGTACTCTTGTGTTGCTAGGAGATAATGGAAAAGCCTATTATTTCGGAAGAAATGAATTTACAGGAGTAGGGACTTTAACAGCTACCCAAATATCTTTCCCAACAGGTGTTACGTCATATACTAAAATATGGATGGGGAATGAAAGGTCGGGAGCTTATTTATTTTTAATGGGGAACGATGGTAACCTTTATTCTACGGGTACTCAAATACAAAATTCAGGTAATGCTACAGTTGCAACAGGTACGGGTTCAAATACCTTCGCTACCATTATTACAAAAGTAAATATGCCAGCTGGGGAAGCTGCAAAAATTGTGAAAGTAGATAGTGATGATTTATCAACTTTTGCACTTACCAGTGAAGGAAAATTATATGTTTGGGGCAAAGTAGCAAATGATTTTGGTGCTGGAGCTACTTTACCAAATTACGGTACAATTTACCAGTGTATGTTCAGCGATAATACGGGTGTTACAACTGTCGCTAATGGGAGTTGGAGAGACTATTATGCTTATAACCCAAAACTCGTGAAATTACCCACAGGAGAAACTTCTTTTATAGACGTTACAGCTGCCGTAACCACCAATGAGTTTTTATGTAGCTCAGGGAAAGCTTATGTATTAGGGTATCAAACATATGTCAACGAAGCTGGAGCATTCGGAACGCCATCATCGATGTATGTTTCTTATACTGATTATCAAATTATTTATGCTTTAGAATATGTATCTAATGTGAAACAGCTTAGTTCTTCGGGTTATTCTACTTTAGCTTTAGATGGAGACGGAAAACTATGGGGATTTGGGAGAAATGATTATTGTATGACAGGTGCTGGTTATAAAGCTCCAAGTAATATTTCATCCGCACTTCCTCTAATGAATGGTAATTTAGACCCTAATAATCCTCGCCCACAAACGGTAAATTAATAAAAATAGTTCACTATATGTTTTAGCTTAAACCTTACTCTTTTCAATTAATATTAACCAAATTTTCAATTATTTTACAATGAAAAAAAATTCCAATCTTTTAGTTGCACTCTTTTTTAGTGTTGCGTCTTTTGCCCAAGTAGGTATTGGAACTAATACACCTGTTGCTGGAGCAATTCTTGAATTAAAAGCAACGGACAAGTCTTTATTGTTAACAAGAGTAGCAACTACCGCAGCAGTAACCACCCCTGTAAACGGGATGATGGTTTATGATATTTCATCTAATTGTATAAAAGGATATCAAAATGGTGCTTGGACAGGTTGTTTAAGTTCATGTGGTAACGTTTCTAATGTGAGTAGCGGAGGTGATTTTGGACTTGATTTTACAAGTACCATGAAACAAATGAGTGCTACTTATGATAGCCGAGATGCCTATGCGGCTGGTTGCGTTACTACAGACGGAAAAGTATTTTATTGGGGTAGGAATTATTATAATGGCATGGTAATAACATCTTCAAATGTTATGCCTACACCTGTATACTTGCCTCTGCCCAATGGAGAAATAGCTGAAAAAATTTCATTAGGAGGTTTTGGTATTATGGCGTTAACTACAACAGGAAATGTTTATGTTATGGGTTATGATTCTAATCCACTTGCTTTTGGGGGTTTTGCAACTGTAAGGGTATGGACTAAAATAACAATTCCTGGAGAATCAACCTTTCTTGATGTCAAAGTTACTCCATTTGGTAGAATTAGTTTTCTATTAGGAAATTCTGGTAAAGTTTATCGCTCAGGCACTGGAGTAAGTAATTCTGTCTCAGTTTATACTCCAATGTTATTTCCAACTGGAGTAACATCTTATGTTAATTTTTGGATTGATCAAGTACAAGGAGGAAATACAAGCTTATTTTTAAAAGGGAATGATAGTTCAATATATGCAGTTGGAGCAAACAGTTATGGAGATTTGGGAGTTGGAAATACTACTGCCGTAGATTTTAATGCAACACCGGTAAAAGTAGAATTTCCAGTTGGGGTAAATATTGTAAAAATAAGCTGTACAACTTATGGAATAAACTTAGCGTTATCTTCTACAGGAACTGCTTATGGATGGGGTAAATGGAAAAATGGTGCAGCCACTCCATCGTATTTTTTTGCAGCTACTCCATTACCAGCAAATATTTCGGGTAATAATATTCTTAGACCATCCCCAATTAATCTTCCTACACTTAACGCAGATACAAAATTTACAGACCTTTGGGTAGGATATGGCTATACTGTGGTAAAAACAGATAAAATGACTTACTACAAAGGAGTTAACACTGATGGAGCTAGCATGAATCCAGGTTTGTCAGATCATGAATACTATGGTACTGGAAGTGAATATAGTATTGATACGAGTAGTGGATCAAATTACAATGTAGCAGCACCAGTTTGGAATAAATTTAAATCAATTATTGGAGGAGGTTCACGTCCAACTATCTATGCAATTAGTCAATCAGACAGAGGTTATTTTTGGGGTTATATGGCTTATGGTAGCGGTGGAATTGGAGCAGGTGCCAACAATGCCAGGGTATATAAACCAATGGCTATTGGAACTGGAATTGGAGACCCAGTAAACCCAAATCCTTTATATTAATTTACGGAAATTTAATTTATGATGAGAAATTACATATATAGTATTGTTTTTTTATTAATAAGCTTCAGCAGTTTTGCTCAAGTTGGTATAGGGACAATTGCTCCTGCTGCAGGTTCTTTATTAGAGCTTAAAGCAACTGATAAAGCACTAATTTTAACCAGAGTAGCTGGAACGGCAGTAATTGCCTCACCGGTAGATGGAATGATAGTTTATGACAATTCATTGAATTGTTTCCGTAGTCGTGAAAACGGAGTTTGGACTCCTTGTTGGAATTGTTGTGCTACCCCAAGTACTACAGCTGGAACTATTTCGGCCTTAGATTGTGCAGGTGTTTTAAAAACAGGAACACTTACTAATTCTATTGCAGCTTCTGCGGTGAGTGCAGAATTTTCATATACTGGAGGAAATGGAGGAACTTTTACAGGTCAAGCCATTACTTCAACAGGCATAACAGGTTTAACTGCAACTTTAGTAGCTGGAAATCTTGCTACTGGTACTGGTACTGTTACCTATGTTATTTCAGGAACTCCATCAGCAGCAGGAACATCGAGTTTTGCCCTAACCATTGCTGGACAAAATTGTACGCTTATCCTAACTGTTCTATAACTATTAGCTCTTAGAAATAACTTTGGTATAAAGGAAAATATAATTAAAGTAGAATTTTTCAGAATTAGCCCTAATTCAATAAAATATAAAAATGAAAAATAAATATCCTAGAAATATAATTTGGTTGCTAATAGTAATGTTAATTACTATTAGTAACGCTATATATAGCCAATCTAGTAGTTTTGGTAATACCTATATCTTCAATGATGGAGAGATGGGTATTGTAGATATCCAACATAATTTTTTTAACGGAGGTTCCGGAATTCAACCTGGTATTGTAGGAACTGATAGAACTTCAATTCAAGGTTTTTTGAGTTTTGTTGGAACTGCAAGCTGGACAGGTGCTTCGAATTCGGCCTTCGTAGATGGTTATGTAAAATCCTATTTAACCACCGCTTTTATTTTCCCAATTGGAGATAATAACAAATACCGTCCTGCAGCAGTATCTGCAGCTTCTTTAGCAAATCCTTCAAATGCAGCTTATTATGGAGTTAGTGCTGCCACAGCAATTACATCGAGATTAAGAGGAGGAAATGAACCGATTTTACCCACAGGAGGTCCATATAATACATCTCTTATGGGCACAGGAGTTGGGTCTGCAAATAATGTGGAATATTGGGATATTAATGGAACCACTTCTGCAAAAATTACCCTTACTTGGGATGCCAATAGTGCAATAACATCGTTATCTTCACTTTCTATTTTAGGTTGGAATGGAACACAATGGGTTGCCATTGCTTCTACAGTTGATTCCACCTCTCTCATAGGCGGTTCGAGTACTTTGACTACAGGATCTATAACCACAAATGCAAACTTAGTTCCAGATACTTATGGAATATACACTTTAGGAACAGTTTGTAATGCTGGTAATTCTGCTCCAGTAATAAGCAATACTTCCATAAGTAATGTTTGTCCTTTAACAACTATAAATTTAAATTCTTTAGTTACAAGCAGTACTCCTACAGGAGTATCTTTAGTTTGGTATACAAATAACACACACTCGGGTTCTGAATACGCTACACCAACAACGGCTGTTGCAGGAACCTATTATCCTTTTTATTATGATAGTGTAAATAGTTGTTATAGTCCATCTGGTACTTTAGTAACGGTAAACATAACTACTACTCCAGATATTCCTTCGGTAGCAAGTACAACTCAGCCAACTTGTGCAGTTTCAACAGGAAGTATTGTTTTTTCGGCACAAACAGGTGTAGAATATAGCGTTGATAATGGATTAAATTATCAAACAAGTCCAACATTTTCAGGATTATCAGTAGGAACTTATAATTTAATTATTAGAAATAGCACAAATATAACTTGTACTTCAACTTTACCCAGTACAGTTACTTTATACACTCCTTCAATAACTTCACCTAATTTAATTGTATCTGGAGCTGTTTGTAATGGAACTACATATAATGTCAGTTATAGTACTAATGGAATAATATCTGCATCTGCAGGAACAATAATAAGTAATACAATAACAGGTATTCCAGTTGGTACTAATTTGGTTTTGACTTCTGTTTCTGTTAATGGATGTGCAAGTATTCAAAGTACAGTTGTATCTCCAACAAGTTGTAGCAATCCACCAGTTGGATGTACTACACCAACAATAAGTGCAGGTTCTGGAGTTTGTTCTGGATCTGGAACATATAGTGTTTCTGTATCTGCAAGTGCAGGAGCGATAATTAGTTCAAATGCAGGAACAATTTCTGGAAATTCCATAATCGGAATTGCCATTGGTTCTTCTGTAACAATTATAGCAACAAATGGATCTTGTAGTAATTCAGTCATTGTATCGAGTCCTAATAATTGCAGTAGCCCTTGTGCTACAACTAGTGTAAGTTATAGTATTGGATCTTGTTTAGGATCGACATATAATGTTTCAATTATTAATCCTAATAACTCAAGCATCTCTGCTTCAGCAGGTTTAGTTTCAGCTAATGAAATAACAAATGTTCCAATAGGAACTAATGTTACAATTACTTCAACTGCAACTGGATGTATTTCTGAGATAGTAAGTTTAATTTCTCCATCAGCTACTGCGCCAAATTTAATTGTATCTGGAGCTGTATGTAATGGAGCCACATATAATGTAAGTTTTAATACAAATGGAGTAATTTCTGTTTCTTCGGGTACAATTATTAGCAACACAATTACAGGTATTCCGGTTGGAACTAATTTAGTTATAACTTCAACTACTATTAATGGATGTGCAAGTACTCAAAGTACAGTTTTATCTCCATCAAGTTGCAGTAGCCCGCCAGTTGGATGTACTACACCAACTATAAGTGCAGGTTCTGGAGTTTGTTCTGGATCTGGAACATATAGTGTTTCTGTATCTGCAAGTGCTGGAGCTGTAATTAGTTCAAATGCAGGAACAATTTCTGGAAATTCCATAACCGCAATTGCCATTGGTTCTTCTGTAACAATTACAGCAACTAATGGGGCTTGTACTAATTCAGTAATTATTTCTAGTCCTAACAATTGTAATACGCCATGTGCAACAACAAGTGTTAGTTATAGTGTTAGTGCTTGTTTAGGAGCTACTTATAATGTGTCTATTTCCAATCCGAATACAGCTAGTATTTCTGCTTCTTCAGGTACTGTAACAACAAATGAAATTACAGGCATACCAATCGGAACAAATATTATTATAACCACTAATGTAACAGGCTGTATAAATGATATTTTAAATATTAATTCACCTTTAGGATGTTTGCCAGATTTTACACCTACAGTTGATATAGATAATGTTGTTTTTTTAACCGCTGGAGTTTCTAGAGATTTTGTAGTAAATATTTCAGAAACCAGATCTTCACCATCAAATGGTCAAATTATTTTTGTCATTCCAAAACAATCTGGCTTCACAATAACACACAGTGCATCTACTATATTATCAAGCGTTGGCGGAGGAACAGTTGTAAATAATGGAGATTGGAATATTACTGAAAATTCTTTTTTTATTACTGCTACTTCTAAACCAAGTATGGCAATTGATTCATATTCATTCTCAAGTATTGGATTTGAAATTTTCAGAAAACCAAATATTCCAAATCAAACTTGGCAACCAATAACAATAACCATTTTAAACGGCTCTGGATCTGATAGTATTGACGATAATAACACATATAACTTAATTATAAAAACTCAATAAATTTTCTAAAAATCCACTAACAAAATATTTACTATGAATACGATTTACAAAATAATTACATTTTTTGTTTTATTATTAATTGCCCCTAAAGGATTTTCTCAAAATGCTGATCCTGGACTTGGAATTCTTATGAGTCCTGCAAGTTTGACTTTGGGTTCTACAGGTATTCTTAGCGCGAATGTTGGAAATTATGGAAATAGAACTATTGTAGCAAATTCATTAAGGGTAACTATTTCAGTGGGAACAGATGCTGAAATAATTGGGATAGCAGCTGGAAGTGATGCTAGATGGACATTATTAACTATGACCTCAGGGTCAGGAAATACCATTCGTTTAAAAAATACAGGTGGTGGATTTGGTTCATTTGATGTTGGTGATATTTTGTTAATCGTGAGAGCAAATGTGGTTAGTGGCCCCGATTTAATTTTGGGAAATGTAGTATATATTACTGCAGCAAATCCACTTTTATGTGGTGTTTGTCCTCCTACACCATTAAATGTTTCACAAGGAAATGCTAGTACAACAAACGATAATTCCCAAACTAGTTTGGCTGTTACATTCCCAGTAATTGATGCAGTTGTAGATACTCCAAGTATAGTTTCAGGTGGAACTACCCCAAGTATTTTAATAAACGATACTTTAAATGGAGTTGGTCCAGTAGTAGTTGGAACTAACCCTGGAGAAGTAACTTTAACATCAACACCAAACGGTCCATTAACAGTAAATCCGAACGGAACAATAACAGTAGCACCAAACACTCCAGCAGGAACTTATCCAGTTACCTATACCATATGTGAGGTAACCAATCCAACAAATTGCGATTCGGTAACAGTAACAGTAACAGTAACAGCTCCAGTAATTGATGCAGTTGTAGATATAACCGCACCAATAAATGGAACAACTGGTGGCACTACTCCTGCATTAACAGCAAATGACACCTTAAATGGAAATCCAGTTGTTATTGGTACAGCTCCTGGAAATGTTGTTTTAACTGCAGTTACTGTTCCATCGGGTATGACTTTAAATCCCAACGGTACAGTTACTATAGCACCAAACACCCCAGCAGGAAATTATCTAATTACATACACACTTTGTGAAGTTACTAATCCTACGAATTGTGATACGGTAACAAGTTCAATTGTACTTATTTCTACTGATTTTACTCCAACTATTGATATAGATAATGTAGTTTTTTTAACTACTGAAGTTACTCGTGATTTTGTGGTAAATATTTCTGAAATTGGATCAGGTCCATCTATCGGGCAGCTAGTGTTTAAAATACCTAAACAATCAGGATTTTTGATAACCTACAACGCAACAACAACCTCATCAAATGTAGGTGGAGGAACTATCGTAAATAATTCTGATTGGACAATTACTGAAAATACAATTTTTATTACAGTTACTTTAAAACCAAATGTAATAATTGATGTAAATTCTTTTTCAAGTATTGGATTTTCAATTGCTAGAAAACTAAATGTTCCAAATCAAACTTGGCAGCCTTTAACAGCAACAATTATTAATGGCACAGGAGCAGATAGTGACAGTTCTAATAATTCTTATAATGTTATAGTTAAAGCTCAATAATCTGAATTTAATATAAAATATTACTATGAAAACTATATATAAAATAGTATTAAGTTTCCTATTTATTATTATTTCTTTAAAGGGATATTCTCAGAATGCAGATCCTGGAATTGGAATTATAATGAGTCCGCCTTCCGTTCCGCAAGGGACTACTGGAATTTTAAGTGCAAATGTTGGTAATTATGGAAATGACAACATTGTTGCAAACTCTTTATTGGTAACAATTTCGGTTGGCTTAGATGCAGAAATTTTGGGCGTAGCTCCAGGAGGAGATTCAAGATGGGTGGTTTTTTCAATGAATACTGGATCCGCTAATACAATTAAATTAACCAACGCAGCAGGAAATTTTACCCCTTTTGATGTTGGAGATATTTTGCTTACTGTAAGAGGTAATGTAATTAGTGCACCCAATCTAATCTTTGGGAATATTTCATACTTACCTGGAATTAATCCATTATTATGTATAACTTGTTTAAATTCATCCCAAGGTGATGCATTAACTTCTAACAATGATTCTCAAACCAGTTTAGCAGTTTCCTTTGGAAATGGTGATTCCGATGGCGATGGAGATCCAGATTCAACGGATCCAAATCCAACCAATCCATGTATATTTGGAGTAGGTCAAGTTTTAGCCAATGCATCAGCAACATGGAATGCCTCTGATTGTGATTTAGATGGAAATCCAAATGGTACCGA
>CAMCBB010000032.1 GCA_945872875.1 Flavobacterium psychrophilum | reverse complement strand
AAAGAAAGAATATGGGGAGGGACCAAACTCAAAACTTTATTAAATAAACCAATTTCTTCAGATAATACTGGAGAAAGTTGGGAGATTTCTACAGTTGAAAATGAAGTTAGTTTTATTTCAAATGGATTTTATAAAGGAAAATCTTTATTTGAATTAATCAATGAGTTTCCAGAAGAAGTATTGGGGAAAAAAGTATTTCAAAGATTCGGTAAGCAATTCCCTTTACTATTTAAATACCTTGATGCTCGCGAAGATTTATCTATACAAGTGCATCCCAATGATGAATTGGCTGCCAGCAGACATAATTCTTTTGGAAAAACCGAAATGTGGTATGTAATGCAAGCTGATCCGAATTCTAATTTAATTGTAGGATTCAAAGAAAAATCTTCTTCAGAGGAATACCTTAAAAATATAGAAAATAAAACCATTCTTTCCTTATTGGATACCAAAGCCGTTCAAAAAGGAGATGTGTTTTTTTTAGAAACAGGAACCGTACATGCTATTGGCGCGGGAACCGTAATTGCCGAAATCCAACAAACTTCAGATATTACTTATAGAATATATGATTTTGATCGGGTGGATTCTAATGGAAATACTCGTGAATTGCATTTGGATCTTGCCTTAGATGCAATTAACTATAATGTGGTAGAAGCAGAAAAAATATATTCTAAATTGAATAATAATTCAAACGAGGTAGTTCATTGTTCTTATTTTACTACAAATTTCATTCCGTTAACCGATAAGGTTACAGTTTCAAAAAACAATAATTCTTTTACGGTTTATATGTGTGTGGAAGGGGAATTCTCATTAGATTATCAAGGTGAAAATTATCAGTACAAAGTAGGAGATACTGTTTTAATTCCGGCTTTATTAAATGAATATGAAATTGCAGGAACTGCTTCTATTTTAGAAATATACATTTCATAGTAAATATTAGAAAGAAATGTGTAATTTTGCACCGAATTATTAAATAGTAAAAAAATGCCAAGTGTAAAGAATTTAAAAAAAGACATCAATTATGTATTAGGAGATATTATTGAAGCAGTATACATCTGCGAAATGACTTCTGCAGGAAAACCTACTGAAGCTACTAATGCAATTATTGATGAGGCAATTAGCTCATTTGACAGTTTAATTGTTAAAGTTAATGCTAAAAAAGTGGACAATAAAAAAGCACATTTTAAACAAATCAATGCAGAATTAGAACAAACTGCTAATCAATTGATTGCTAAAATCAACGCGCTTTAATCAATAATTTAATTTAAAAAAGTGTATTTTTTTTTGGAAAATTAATTTTCAACATTATATTTGCACCACTCAAGAGTTGCCAGCGTAGCTCAGTTGGCTAGAGCAGCTGATTTGTAATCAGCAGGTCGTGGGTTCGAGTCCCTCCGCCGGCTCTTAGTTTAAAAACCGTTTCTTTCGAAACGGTTTTTTTGTGCAAAAAAAATCCGCCTTGATAAAGACGGATTTAATATAGTATAGAAAAGTTACTTTTTTCTTTTAATAACTTTTAAAGCTGCTGCAACAATTGCTTGGTTGTTTAGCTTGTATTTTTCCATTAATTGCTCTGGAGTTCCACTTTCGCCAAATGAATCTTGTACCGCAACAAATTCTTGTGGTGTTGGATTATTTAATGCTAAAGTTCTAGAAACACTTTCACCTAAACCTCCAAGGAAATTATGCTCTTCTGCAGTTACAACACATCCTGTTTTAGCCACCGATTTTAAAATTGCTTCTTCGTCTAATGGTTTTATAGTATGAATGTTGATTATTTCGGCAGAAATTCCTTGAGCTTCTAGTTCTTCAGCAGCGATTAAAGCCTCCCAAACTAAATGTCCGGTTGCAATAATGGTCACATCGGTTCCTTCGTTAAGCACAATCGCTTTTCCAATTACAAACGGCTCATCGGCAGGCATAAAATTAGGAACCACTGGGCGTCCAAAACGTAAATAAACGGGACCATGGTGGTCTGCAATAGCTAATGTAGCTGCTTTAGTTTGGTTGTAATCACAAGTGTTGATTACAGTCATTCCTGGAAGCATTTTCATTAATCCAATATCTTCTAGTATTTGGTGCGTTGCACCATCTTCTCCTAAAGTTAATCCAGCATGAGAGGCACAAATTTTTACATTTTTATCCGAATAAGCTACTGATTGACGAATTTGATCGTAAACTCTTCCTGTAGAAAAGTTTGCAAAAGTTCCTGTAAAAGGAATTTTTCCACCAATAGTTAAACCTGCTGCAATTCCAATCATGTTTGCTTCTGCAATCCCTATTTGGAAAAAGCGTTCTGGGTGGTTCTTTTTGAAATCATCAAATTTTAATGACCCAATTAAGTCGGCACAAAGTGCAACTACATTTTCATTTTTTTGTCCTAATTCGGTCATTCCAGCACCAAATCCTGAACGGGTATCTTTACTTCCTGTGTTGGTATATTTTTTCATTTCTTGCTCAAAGATTGATTGAGTTATAAATTAAGATTATGAAAATTCATAATTCATAATTTAAAATTCATAATTATTTAGTAGTCTCCTAATGTTTCTGGGTTTTGTTCTAAAGCTTTTGCCAATTGCTCATCGTTTGGAGCTTTTCCGTGCCAAGCATGTGTGTGCATCATATAATCAACACCATTCCCCATTTCAGTATGCAATAAAATGCAAACAGGTTTTCCTTTTCCAGTTTTTGCTTTAGCTTCATTCATTCCTGAAAGAATAGATTCAATATCATTTCCTTTTACAATTTCAAGTACTTCCCAATCAAAAGCTTCAAATTTAGCTTTGATATTCCCCATACTTAATACTTCATCTGTAGAACCATCAATTTGCTTTCCGTTTAAATCAACAGTTGCAATTAGATTATCTACTTTTTTTGCAGAAGCATACATAATAGCTTCCCAGTTTTGTCCTTCTTGCAATTCACCATCTCCAGTTAAAATATAAACCAAATTGGAATCCTTATTTAGTTTTTTTGCTTGAGCAGCACCAATTGCAACAGACAATCCTTGTCCTAATGAACCCGATGCCATTCGAACTCCTGGTAAATTATCGTGCGTAGTTGGGTGGCCTTGCAAACGGGTATTTAATTTTCTGAAAGTAGCTAATTCAGCAACCGGAAAATAACCGCTTCTTGCTAAAACACTGTAAAATACTGGTGAAATATGACCGTTAGACAAGAAGAATAAATCTTCTCCGTTTCCGTTCATATTAAATCCAGATTTTCTGTTTAGAATGTCTTGGTATAATGCCACTAAAAATTCAGCGCAACCCAAAGAACCTCCTGGATGACCTGAATTTACAGCATGTACCATTCGAAGAATGTCTCTTCGTACTTGTGTTGTAAAATCGTGTAGTTGTTTAATGTCAGACATTTGTAGTAGTTAATTATTTTAATGAGTCAAAGATAGGATTTTGATAGAAGCTGAAAAACAAATTATTAAGTGACTTTTCAAAAGTTATTAAGAAAAATAAAAAAGGCCCTATTGCTATTAGTTTTAATTCGACAAAAACCTTTTTAGTATGGAATTGATCATAAAATTGGTGTTAAATTAAAGTTTAAAACCGAAAACCTAAATTTTAAATAAATTATATTTGCCAATTGAAAATGCCCTTATGAAATTCGATTTATTACAAAAAGACCCAAATTCTAAAGCTCGAGCAGGAAGTATAACTACCGATCATGGTGTTATTGAAACCCCAATATTTATGCCTGTTGGAACTGTTGCTTCGGTAAAAGGAGTGCACCAACGCGAGTTGAAAGAAGAAATCAATCCAGATATTATTTTAGGAAATACCTACCATTTATATCTTAGACCACAAACCGAAATATTAGAAAAGGCGGGTGGTTTACACAAGTTCATGAATTGGGATCGTAATATTTTGACCGATTCCGGTGGATATCAGGTCTATTCGCTTTCGGCAAATAGAAAAATCAAGGAAGAAGGCGTAAAGTTTAAATCTCATATTGATGGTTCGTATCATTTTTTTACACCCGAAAATGTGATGGAAATTCAAAGAACTATTGGAGCTGATATTATTATGGCTTTTGACGAGTGTACGCCTTATCCTTGCGATTACCGTTATGCACAACGCTCCATGAAAATGACTCACCGTTGGTTGGATCGTTGCATTAATCACTTAGAAAAAGTGCCAACAAAATATGGTTATGACCAAACTTTCTTTCCAATTGTGCAAGGAAGTACTTACAAAGATTTGCGTATGCAATCGGCAGAATATATTGCCAATTCCAATCAACAAGGAAATGCTATTGGAGGATTATCAGTAGGGGAGCCAGCCGAAGAAATGTATGCCATGACCGAGGTCGTTTGTGACATCCTTCCAGAAGAGAAACCGCGTTATTTAATGGGAGTGGGAACTCCGATTAACATTCTTGAAAACATTGCGCTTGGAGTGGACATGTTTGATTGTGTGATGCCAACACGGAATGCCAGAAACGGAATGCTTTTTACTGCAAACGG
Source organism: Flavobacterium psychrophilum (assembly GCA_945872875.1). Lineage (GTDB taxonomy): Bacteria > Bacteroidota > Bacteroidia > Flavobacteriales > Flavobacteriaceae > Flavobacterium > Flavobacterium psychrophilum_N. The sequence goes on along the minus strand of CAMCBB010000032.1, from coordinate 12,684 downwards.
AACTATAAACATAAAGAATAAAAAATGGGAAGCCGATTTTTCCCCATTGGATGAAATGGGTATTACCTTCGTAGATACCGAATATACTAAAGCGTATCTTCGTCATTTATTTGCAGCAAATGAATATTTAGGTAAGCAAATTGCAACTATTCATAACCTTGGTTTTTATATGTGGTTGGTGCGTGAAGCGCGTAAACATATTATTGCAGGTGATTTTAGAGTTTGGAAAGAAATGATGGTGAAACAAATGAGCCAACGATTATAACAGATTATTCATGTTAACAATTTTAGATAAATACATTTTAAAACGATATTTAAGCACTTTTACAGTGATGATATTGTTATTTATCCCAATTGGGATAACTATTGATGTATCTGAAAAGGTTAATAAAATGATTGAAAATCATGTTCCTTTTGCTGCTATTGCAGAATATTATTTAGATTTTACTATTTATTTTGCCAATTTACTTTTTCCGATATTTTTATTTTTATCCATCATTTGGTTTACTTCCAAATTGGCTAATAACACTGAAATTATTGCTATTTTAAGTTCTGGAATATCATTTACGAGATTTTTGCGACCTTATATTATTGGCGCTACAATTGTGTCTATTTTTGCTTTGTTAATGGGTTTTTTCTTGGTTCCAAAAGCAAGTGAAGGATTCAATAATTTTAGATATACCTATTTAATAGGAAACGGACAAAATCAAATTAGGGATAATTCAGATGTGTACCGTCAAATAAATAAAGAAGAATATATTTATGTAAGTAATTATAATTCGGATTCAAAGATGGCTTTCAATTTTTCGATGGAACGCTTTGAAAAAGATAAATTGAAATACAAAGTTACAGCTGAAAGAATTACATGGAATCCAAAAAAAAGGAATTATTCCTTATTTAATTATACCAAACGGAAAGTAGGGCCACTAGGCGATTATATTGAAACAGGGAGTGTAAAAGATACCGTTTTTAAATTTGATTTAGAAGATTTAACCCCTGTAGTTTACATTGCAGAAACATTAAATTACACTAAGTTAACCCATTTTATTGATAAAGAAAGACAAAGAGGTTCTTCAAATATTAATGTCTATTTGGTAGTTTTTTATAAAAAGTTCAGCATTCCAATTTCAGCATTTATCTTAACTATTATTGCTGTGGCTGTATCTGCAATGAAGCGAAGAGGCGGAATGGGAATGAATCTTGCAATAGGAATATTACTCGCGTTTGCATTTGTGTTTTTAGATAAAGTTTTTGGAGTATTAGCCGAAAAATCTTCTGCACCTCCAATTATAGCGGTATGGATTCCAAACTTAGTTTTTGGTACCTTAGCAATATTTTTACTTCGAAATGCTAAGCGATAACACTAAAAGTTACTTTAAACTACATTGGATAGTTTTTATCTGGGGTTTTACCGCAGTTTTAGGAAGACTTATTACTCTGGATGCTATGCCATTGGTTTGGTTTCGTATGCTATTTGCTGTTGTCTTTATATTTATTTATAACAAGTTCACCAAAACTTCAATTAGATTACCAAAAAAAGTAATCCTAAAATTTTTAGTTGCCGGTTTGGTAATTGCTTTGCATTGGTTTACTTTTTTTAGAGCTATAAAAGTTTCAAATGTTTCAATTACGCTCGCTTGTTTGTCTACGGGGGCTTTTTTCACTTCTATAATTGAACCTATTTTCTTCAAAAAGAAGATCATTTGGTATGAAATTTTCTTTGGATTATTGGTTGTAGTCGGGCTTTCAATTATTTTTAAGGTTGAAGGAAATTATATAGAAGGAATTGTATTAGCCTTGATTTCTGCTTTTCTATCTGCTTGTTTTGCGGTAATTAATAGTAAGTTTGTAGTGAATTATGAACCTAAAGTGATTTCGTTTTACGAGCTATTTGGAGGGGTATTATTCTTCTCTATATTCTTATTTGGAACATCAAGCTTTAATTCTGAATTTTTTCAACTTTCAATAAATGATTTTCTTTATTTATTAGTTTTAAGTTCTGTTTGTACTGCCTATGCTTTTATTGCTTCTACTTCTATAATGAAATTTCTTAGTCCTTACACGGTAATGTTAACCATTAATTTAGAACCTATTTACGGAATATTATTAGCCGTTCTAATTTTTAAAGAAAAAGAACAAATGAGTCCAACCTTTTATTTTGGGGCATTACTAATATTAATTACTGTCGTCTTAAATGCAGTATTAAAAGCCAAGCATAAACCAAATTAAGAGATTTGTTTACAACTTATAACATAAAATTACTTTATCAGTTGATATAAAATTTTATATTTGTAGTTCGAATTTAATTAAATGCAGCAGAATTATGGAATACTTAGATTTTGAGCTTCCTATAAAAGAATTAGAAGACCAATTAGACAAATGTGAAATTATTGGTCAAGAATCAGATGTTGATGTAACCAACACTTGCAAGCAAATAGAGAAGAAGTTACAAGAAACCAAAAAAAATATTTACAAAAATCTAACGGCTTGGCAACGAGTACAATTATCTCGTCACCCAAATAGACCGTATACTTTAGATTACATCAACGCTATTTGTGGCGATACTTTTTTAGAACTATTTGGAGACAGAGGTTTTAAAGATGATAAAGCAATGATTGGTGGATTGGGAAAAATTGACGGACAATCATTTATGATTATTGGTCAACAAAAAGGATACAATACCAAAACCCGTCAGTACCGTAACTTCGGTATGGCAAATCCAGAGGGTTACAGAAAAGCTTTGCGCTTAATGAAAATGGCCGAAAAATTTGGAGTTCCTGTAATTACTTTTATTGATACTCCGGGAGCTTATCCTGGTTTGGAAGCTGAAGAAAGAGGACAAGGTGAAGCAATTGCAAGAAATATTCTTGAAATGTGCCGACTTAAAGTGCCTATCATTTGTGTTATTGTAGGAGAAGGTGCTTCGGGTGGGGCTTTAGGAATAGGTGTTGGAGATCGCGTATTGATGATGGAAAACACTTGGTATTCTGTTATTTCACCAGAATCTTGTTCCTCAATATTATGGAAAAGCTGGGAATATAAAGAGCAAGCGGCTGAAGCTTTAAAATTGACTTCTGCCGATATGAAAAAACAAAAATTAGTTGATGAGATCATTCCGGAGCCACTTGGTGGAGCACATTACGATAGAGAAACTACTTTTATTACAGTACAACAATACATAACCAAATTTTATAAAGAACTGAAAGATTTATCAACAACCGATCTAGTAGAGCAAAGGATGGATAAATACAGTAAAATGGGTGAGTATAAGGAGTAATTTTCCTAAACATGATAAAAATCCGGAGCCCAATGGTTTCGGATTTTTTTTTGGTTGTCAACAAAAAACACATAGTTATCAACATTGTTGGGTAATAACTAAACTTTAATAAAAACTAAGAATTGGTTACTTTCGCTCTATGGAAAATATCAAGAATTTAAATCCTGTAAGAGTAGATAAATCTACGATTATCAATTTAGAAAAAGGCAAGCTACCTCCGCAAGCACTCGAACTTGAGGAAGCAGTATTGGGTGCCATGATGATTGATAAAAAAGGGGTTGATGAGGTTATTGATATTTTACAATCGGAGGCATTTTATAAAGAGGCGCACAAACACATCTTCGAGGCTATTTTTCAGTTGTTTACCGATTCGCAGCCCATTGACTTATTAACAGTTTCTTCTCAATTAAAAAAGAATGCTAAACTAGAACTTGCAGGTGGTGATTATTATTTAATTCAACTTACGCAAAAGATTTCTTCTTCGGCACATATAGAATTTCACTCTCGAATTATTTTACAGAAATACATTCAAAGAAGTTTGATTCGAATTTCTTCTGAAATTATTGAAGATTCTTATGATGAAACTACCGATGTTTTTGATTTATTAGACAAAGCAGAAAGCAGATTATACGAAGTTACTCAAGGTAATATTAAACGAAGCTCCGAAACGGCTCAAAGTTTAGTGATCCAAGCTAAAAAGCGAATTGAGGATATTGCCAATAAAGAAGGATTATCCGGAATTGCAACTGGCTTTGAAAAACTAGACAAAGTAACTTCGGGTTGGCAACCTTCCGATTTGGTTATTATTGCAGCAAGGCCGGGTATGGGTAAAACCGCATTTGTGCTTTCTATGGCGCGTAACATTGCTATTGATTTTGGACACCCGGTGGCGTTGTTCTCTTTGGAGATGTCCTCGGTACAGTTAATTACGCGTTTAATTTCTTCTGAAACGGGTTTGTCATCTGAGAAATTGCGTACTGGTAAATTAGAAAAACACGAATGGGAGCAACTTTCTGTGAAAGTAAAAGATCTTGAAAAAGCTCCTTTATATATTGATGATACTCCATCGTTATCCATATTCGATTTGCGTGCAAAAGCAAGAAGATTGGCATCACAACATGGTATTAAGTTAATTATTGTGGATTACTTACAGTTAATGACTGCTGGAGGAAACGGAAAAGGAGGCGGTAATCGTGAGCAAGAGATTTCTACTATTTCTAGAAACTTAAAAGCATTAGCTAAAGAATTGGAAGTTCCTGTAATTGCTTTGTCACAATTATCTCGTGCGGTGGAAACGCGTGGTTCAAGTAAACGACCTTTACTTTCTGACCTTCGTGAATCGGGAGCGATTGAGCAAGATGCCGATATCGTTTCGTTTATTTATCGTCCTGAATATTATAAAATTGAAGAATGGGATGATGATGAACAGTCTCCAACAGAAGGTCAAGCCGAATTTATTATTGCAAAACACCGTAACGGTTCTCTGGAAAGTATCCGATTGAAATTCATTGGAAACCTAGGTAAGTTTGATAATTTAGAAGACTACGGATCCGGTTTAGGTGATTTGCCATCCAAGATGAATCTTGATGATAATCCATTTTTTACTAAAAATCTGCCTTCTCCAAATGAAGCTTTTGGAAGTAACTTAAATTTAAATGACGACGACAGCGATGTTCCGTTTTAATACAAAAATTTAGGTTTTTCTTTACACTATTATCTAGTATCTTTGATAAATCGATTCCGTTTTGGAATTGAAATAAATTTTGATCTAATGCTTTCTAAAAATCATTACATTATTTTTCTTTTGTTGGTTTCCTTCACTATTAAGGCAAATTTTATTTTGTTGCCAATGGATGAAACTTCTCAAAAAAATCACTTAAAAGCTTACGGAATAACCTATTGGTGTTTGGATAAAAAGTACAAAGCGAGTTGGTTATTAAACTACCGCGGCGGGTCTTTTTTATTGCCTGATGCGCCAGAAATTAGAAAAGAATGTCAAATTCGCGGAGTGAGTTTTGAGATATTATCCGAAGCAGAAGAAGCTTCTATATTGGCAGATATTTCTTCGCCTTCTCAAAATATGGAAACTGTAATTTTAGAAAAAGCTCCAAAAATTGCGGTCTATACTCCTAAAGGAAAACAACCCTGGGATGATGCCGTAACGATGGTTCTGACATATGCCGAAATTCCGTTTACCCCAATATATGACGAAGAAGTACTATCCGATCAATTGATATTGTACGATTGGTTGCATTTGCATCACGAGGATTTTACAGGACAATATGGTAAATTTTATGGTGCTTATAGAAATGCACCTTGGTATATTGATCAAAAGAAAGACGCGGAAGCTTTAGCAGCTAAACTTGGTTATGCTAAAGTATCGGAAGAAAAATTGGCTGTTGCCAAAAAAATACGCGATTTTGTAATAGGGGGCGGTTTTATGTTTGCCATGTGTTCTGCTACCGATAGTTTTGATATTGCACTTTCTGCTGAAGGCGTTGATATTTGCGAACCTATGTTTGACGGAAATGAAAGTACTCCAAATTACCAAAACTTAATTGATTACAGCAAAACATTTGCATTTAAGAATTTTATTCTTGATAGAAAGCCCGATCATTATGAGTTTTCGGATATAGATATGACTGAAAAAAGAAGAATTATTAAGGAGAAAGATTATTTTACTTTGATGGATTTTTCTGCCAAATGGGATGTAATTCCAAGCATGTTGTGTCAAAATCATACTTCTTTAGTGAAAGGTTTTATGGGACAATCGACTTCTTTTGACAGCGAGTTAATAAAATCTTATGTTTTAACGCTGGGGCAAAATGAGCTAAATGGAGAAGCGCGCTACATACATGGACAAAAGGGTAAAGGCTTTTTTACTTTTTTTGGAGGTCATGATCCTGAAGATTACCAACATCATGTAGGAGATGCACCAACAGTATTGGATTTGCATCCAAATTCACCCGGGTTTCGATTAATTCTTAATAATATTCTTTTCCCTGCTGCTAAGAAGAAAAAACAAAAAACATAGAAATAAACATAGAATTGTATTTTTTTTATTAATCTTCTTCTATTTCAAATTCGGCGTCCTTTTCCCAAATTTCCATTTCACAAGGTTTACAATTGAATTTTAGTTTGTATTCCAATTCGCCTTGCTTTAGCACCAATGGTTCTTTTACTTTTACGCCAAGGGTATCTTTATGGTATTTAGGACATTTTTCTAATTCGTATTTGATGCAATATTTGGTTGTCATCACCCTAGATTTTCCGGGATCCCATTGTAATTCGAAGGCCTTTTCAATTTCGGTTACGCCATGTCTCTCGTAAAATCTACGCGCCAATTTATTAGAAACATTGTACATGAAGTCTAATTTTGTTTCTGGGTACGGATGCGTTGTTTTTACAATTTGATGTTCTTCTACTTTATAATTCTCTAATCGAATTGCAGATAATTGTTCGTAAACCAATCTTCGCATTTCGTTAATTTTTGAAATAGGAAGAAACCAATTTTCAGAAAATTGAATTGTAATTTCATCAGCAGTATATGGAGTAAATCCTGTTTTAGCTAATTGAGTTTTGATATTTTCTTCGATAGATTCATTGTTTTTGGTTTGTTCTTTTGGATGTTCTAACACCACTTTACTGGTATTTCCATCTTCATCGGTAGCTGTTAATTCAAATCCAGAAGTACTTTCGGTTAACAATAATGAAGTGCCTATTTTTCTAATTGCACTGTCTTCTCGTTCCACAAGTTTGATGAATGCAGCATCGTTATTTCTATAAATAAAGGTGCCGTCTTTTATTTCTTTCAAAACATTTGGAAAAACAAAACCATTTTCAGCGCGGTTTACATAGATGCCTTCCGCTTCGTTGTCATCATTAATATAACACAAACCATCTCCGTTATTTAATAAGTTTCCGTTTTCAATTTCATAGGAATTTCCAACGGTACGAACTAACTTTCCAATATATTGTCCTTTTGATTTTGGGCTTTCCCAAGAACCGATCGATTGGTGTCTTTCATTAACGAAGTAATCAGTATAACCTCTGTTAAAGGTTCTGTTTAATGAAGAATCAAAAGTAAAGGTGCATTTACCAGAAGAAGCTTTGGTGTATTTTTCGTTTCCTTCTAAAAAGCTATCTAATTTTTGTCTCAAATAAGAAACATTATTCTTTACATAAACCACATCTTTTAATCGGCCTTCTATTTTGAAAGAGCAAATTCCGGCTTCAATTAAATTCGGAATTTGATCGGATACATCTAAATCCTTTATTGATAAAAGGTGGCTATTTTTTATTAAGGTATCTCCATTTCCGTCAATTAGATTGTATGGTAGTCGACAGTTTTGGGCGCAAGAACCTCTGTTTGCTGATCTTTCGCCATTGGCAACACTCATATAGCAGTTTCCGCTAAAAGAAACACATAAAGCTCCGGTTACAAAGAATTCTAGTTCTACATCGGCTGTGTCACTGATCTCTTTTATTTGATGCAAATTTAATTCTCGAGCCAAAACCACCCTTTTTATACCGGCATCTTTTAAGAATTTAATTTTATCGGCATCTCTATTATTAGACTGCGTACTGGCATGAAGTACAATAGGGGGTAAGTCCATTTCAAGAATAGACATGTCTTGAATAATTAGGGCATCGACTTTAATATCATACAATTCCCAAATCATCTTACGACACGTATCTAACTCATTATCATATAGAATCGTATTAATTACAACAAATACCTGAGCATTAAATAAGTGGGCATATTTCACCAATTCGGCAACGTCTTCAATTGAATTGGTAGCGTTAGAACGGGCTCCAAATTGTGGTGCGCCAATATAAACGGCATCCGCTCCACTGTTAATGGCAGCAATTCCTTGTATTAAATTTTTAGCAGGAGCTAATATTTCTATTTTCTTTTTCATTATTTGATGATTTTACAACTTGACTTTCGTCAAGTTTAAAAGCTTGTAAAGTTCTTATTTTTTGTTGGAGATTTCTAATTTAAAGCCTGATTTTTTTATTTCGATTTGAGTTAATTTTTATATGTATTTAGCAAAAAAAATCCCAATCGTTAGATTGGGATTTTATATAAGTAAGTTGAATAAGTTGTACAAACGTTTTTTATTTCACTTTTTTCACGATAGCTTTGAAAGCTTCTGGGTGATTCATTGCTAAATCTGCAAGAACTTTACGGTTCAATTCGATACCGTTAGCTTTTACTTTCCCCATGAATTGAGAGTAACTTAATCCTTCAAGTCTAGCACCAGCGTTAATACGCATGATCCATAGAGCGCGGAAGTTTCTCTTATTTTGTTTTCTATCGCGATAAGCGTAAACCATCGCTTTTTCAACTGCGTTTTTCGCAACAGTCCAAACGTTTTTACGACGACCAAAGAAACCTTTGGCTTGCTTCATTATCTTTTTTCTTCTTGCTCTTTTAGCAACTGAATTTACTGATCTTGGCATAATTTTCTTGTTTTTTTGTAGCAGGCGTCCCGAATTTAATCAAGGGAACTTAAAGCCATACTCCAAGGTTATTAAATTTGTTTTAACCTAAAGAATAAAAAGTTTAAAGTTTAAAGTTTAAAGTTTAGGTATAAAAACCAAAACGACAAACTATAAACAACAAACATTATATAATTCTTAATTGTTGTTTAATGCTTTTCATATCTGTACTGTGAACCAATGCAGAATGTGTTAAAGCTAATTTACGCTTTTTAGATTTCTTGGTCAAAATGTGACTTTTGAAAGCGTGTTTTCTTTTAATCTTTCCAGAACCAGTAACTTTAAAACGTTTCTTAGCACTAGATTTTGTTTTCATTTTAGGCATAATTTCCCTAATTTATTTAAATTCAACTTACTTACTTATTTTTCGTTTAAGATTTATTGTTTTAACTTAAAACTCAAATCTTGAAACTATTTTTTCTTTTTTGGAGCAATATACATGATCATTCTTTTTCCTTCTAAAACCGGTAAAGCTTCTACTTTTCCATGGTCTTCTAAGTCTTGAGCTAATCTTAATAATAATATTTGACCTTGCTCTTTATAAATGATTGATCTACCTTTAAAAAATACAAATGCTTTTAATTTAGATCCCTCCTTAAGGAATTTCTCTGCATTTTTTCTTTTAAAATCGTAATCGTGCTCATCTGTTTGAGGACCAAAACGAATTTCTTTAACTACAATTTGCGTAGACTTAGCTTTTAATTCTTTGTCTCGTTTTTTCTGCATGTACACAAACTTTTTATAGTCCATGATTTTACATACAGGTGGCTCAGCATTAGGAGAAATCTCAACCAAATCTAATTCTAATTCATCGGCAAGATGCAATGCATCTGCTGTTTTGAAAATACCTTGCTCTACATTGTCTCCTACAAGACGTACTTCAGGAACACGAATAAAATTATTTATTCTGTGTTCATCTTTTTTTTCTACTCGAGGTTGATACCCCTTGTTGTTTCTAATTGCTATGGCTTTATTATTTTAGTTAAACTTCAAATGTTTTTAAGGTTTTGGCAACTTCTTCATTCACAATTGCAACAAAATCTTCTATTTTTACTGTAATATTTCCTTTTCCTTCTTGACCGTGTTTCCTTACTGACACGGTTCCATTTTTCTCCTCATCCTCCCCAACAATAAGCATGAACGGCATTTTTTGAACTTCCGCATCTCTAATTTTTTTACCAATTGTCTCGTTGCGGTTATCAATTAGGGCGCGAATTTCGTTATTTTCTAGCAGATTTAAAACTTTTTCTGCATATTTTTCATATTTCTCACTCAAAGACAGGATAATAGCTTGCTCTGGCATTAACCAAAGTGGGAAATTTCCAGCAGTGTGTTCTAGCAAAATTGCAATAAAACGCTCCATCGATCCAAATGGTGCTCGGTGAATCATTACTGGTCTATGTAGCTTATCATCAGCACCTTTATAAGTCAAATCAAAGCGCTCTGGTAAGTTGTAATCCACCTGAATAGTTCCTAATTGCCATTGTCTTCCTAAGGCATCTTTCACCATGAAGTCCAACTTAGGTCCATAAAAAGCTGCTTCACCATATTCAACAACGGTGTTCAAACCTTTATCACGAGCTGCATTGATGATAGCATTTTCTGCTTTTTCCCAATTTTCATCACTACCTATATATTTATCTCTATTTTCTTGATCGCGTAATGAGATTTGGGCAGTAAAATTTTCAAATCCTAACGAACTAAATACATAAAGCACTAAGTCAATTACTTTTTTAAACTCATTATCCAATTGATCTGGTGTGCAGAATATATGTGCATCATCTTGAGTAAACCCTCTCACACGAGTTAATCCGTGTAATTCACCACTTTGCTCATATCTATAAACAGTACCAAATTCAGCATAGCGTTTTGGTAAATCTTTATAAGACCATGGTTTGGTATTGTATATTTCACAGTGGTGCGGGCAGTTCATCGGTTTTAATAAAAACTCTTCGCCTTCAGCTGGAGTATTTATTGGTTGAAAACTATCCGCTCCATATTTTGAATAATGACCCGATGTCACATATAATTCTTTTTGTCCAATATGCGGAGTAACCACTTGTTCGTATCCTGCTTTTTTCTGAGCTTTTTTCAAAAATTGCTCCAATCTATCGCGTAAAGCAGCACCTTTAGGTAACCACAATGGCAATCCTTGTCCTACTTTAGTTGAAAAAGCAAATAAATCTAATTCTTTACCTAGCTTTCTGTGGTCTCTTCTTTTTGCTTCTTCTAATAATTCTAAATAATCAGTCAAATCTTTTTGCTTAGGGAAAGAAATTCCGTAAACGCGAGTAAGCTGTTTGTTTTTTTCGTCACCACGCCAATAAGCACCAGCAACACTCATTACTTTCATCGCTTTGATAATTCCAGTATTCGGAATATGACCACCACGACACAAATCAAAAAAGTTAGCATGATCACAAAAAGTAATCGTACCGTCTTCTAAATTCGATATTAACTCCGTTTTGTACTCGTTGTTTTTATATACTTCCAATGCTTCCGCTTTGCTTACCGGACGCATTTTAAACTCATGCTTCTCTCTAGATATTTCTAAAACGCGATCTTCAATTGCTTTAAAATCAGCGTCAGATATTTTGTTATCACCAAAATCCACATCATAGTAAAATCCATTTTCAATAGCAGGTCCTAAGGTTAATTTGATTCCCTTAAATTTTTCTTCCAATACCTGAGCCATAACATGCGAAGTCGAATGCCAGAACGCTTTTTTACCTTCTTTATCATTCCAAGTATACAATACCAACGAACCATCAGTCGTTAATTCCGTCGATGTCTCTATAGTTGCACCATTAAAATCAGCCGAAATTACATTTCGAGCCAATCCTTCACTTATACTTTTCGCAATATCCATAGGAGTTGAGCCGTTCTCAAACTCCTTAACCGAACCATCTGGTAGAGTAATCTTTATCATTCCTAAAATTTTATGGACTGCAAATATAGAAGATTAACAAAAGACATACAATAGTAATAGGTATAATATATAAAAGTATTTTTTTTGCAGCGAAAGTTCAGTGCTTTTTTGTAAACAGGTTTCCTGCTTTTCGTTACAATCTGTCTTGGCAAGGTGGTCAAGCGATTTAAAGTGGTTTTATGTTGCATCGCCAAGCCAGGATTTCCACTTTAATCAGGGCTAGGGGAGTTTCATTTAGAGAATAGTTTTCTTTTTTTTAAGAAATTTTAAATCAACAACCCACACAAAACCAATGTTTTAAAAATCGGAAAAGTCAAAACGCTAAAAAAAGGCGTTAAATTTTACATTTTCTGCGATAAAATATTTGCAGTATTTAAATAATAGTTTACCTTTGCCCTCCCTGAAAAACGGGAAAATGGGTAAGAAAAGAGAAAAAAATATTTTTTTTTCGAATTACTTGCCAGATAATAAAAAAGGTGTACTTTTGCACCCGCTAATTGAGAGATTGGTTAGAAAAACAAGTAAAGAAAGTTCTTAGACATATTGAATTGACAGCCGTTCTGACTTAGGTCAGAACAAGAATAAAGAGAGTAAGCAAATCGGAAGATTTAGCAAGCTAGAGTATTATCGTACAATATTAAAATATACGATGAAGAGTTTGATCCTGGCTCAGGATGAACGCTAGCGGCAGGCTTAACACATGCAAGTCGAGGGGTATTAGTTTTCGGACTAAGAGACCGGCGCACGGGTGCGTAACGCGTATGCAATCTACCTTTCACAAAGGGATAGCCCAGAGAAATTTGGATTAATACCTTATAGTATAACGACTTCGCATGGAGATGTTATTAAAGATTTATCGGTGAAAGATGAGCATGCGTCCCATTAGCTAGTTGGTAAGGTAACGGCTTACCAAGGCTACGATGGGTAGGGGTCCTGAGAGGGAGATCCCCCACACTGGTACTGAGACACGGAC
>CAMCBB010000031.1 GCA_945872875.1 Flavobacterium psychrophilum | reverse complement strand
CGTAATCAGAAAATTACCAGCGTTTGAAATTTTCAAATAATCATTCAAAAAATCAATCATAAAAAAGCTAAATAAATTTTTAGATTTTAAAATTATGAGTACTTTTGGTATTCACTACTTCAGTTTCAAAAAAATTCTTGTGACTGAGGTTGGCGAAGCCATTAAAAAAAACTAAAAAAGCCTGATTAGTTTGGTCCAGACCGACGAGGGGTGTTTGTTAATCATCGAAAATCGTTAAAGTGTTGATAATGAGTGCTTATTTGAATTGTGAGTTTCCTCAAAATCTTCAAAAATCAATCAAAATTAAAGTGTTTGGTGTGCAGTTTGGTGCGCGTTAATTAATAAATTATGAATATAGAAAATTCTAAAATTGGTATTATTGGACTTGGATATGTAGGCTTGCCTTTAGCAGTTGCTTTTGCTGAAAAATATCCTGTAATTGGTTTCGACATCAATCAAAATAGAGTAAATGAGCTACTTGAAGGAGTGGACAATACCCTTGAAATTGACAGTAGCCATCTGCAATCAGTTTTGAGAACCGCCCTAACGGATGGTAATGGATTTTTTCCAACAACTAATTCAACAGACTTGGCAAACTGTAACATCTACATTGTTACGGTTCCAACTCCAACTGATAAACACAATAGACCGGTATTAACTCCAATGATCAAGGCAAGTGAATCAATTGCTAAGTTTCTGAATAAGGGAGATATTGTAATTTATGAGTCTACCGTATATCCTGGAGTAACAGAGGATGAGATGGTACCTGTGCTGGAGCGTGTAAGTGATCTAAAGTATAATGAAGATTTTTATTGTGGTTACTCACCTGAGAGAATAAATCCAGGAGATAAGGAACATACGGTAACCAAGATATTAAAGGTTACAAGTGGATCAACCCCAGAAATTGCTGATTTTATCGACGGTATCTATAAGAGTATAATAACTGCAGGAACTCACAAAGCCTCTAGTATTAAAGTCGCAGAGGCTGCCAAAGTAATTGAAAATTCGCAACGTGACATCAATATTGCATTTGTTAATGAATTGAGTAAGATTTTTAATTTAATGGGTATTGATACCAATGAAGTACTTGAAGCAGCTGGAACAAAATGGAATTTTTTAAAATTCAAGCCTGGCTTGGTTGGTGGGCATTGTATCGGTGTTGATCCTTATTATTTAGCACAAAAAGCGCAGGAAGTAGGTTATCATCCAGAAATTATTCTTGCTGGTCGTAGGTTAAATGATTCAATGGGTAAACACGTGGCTACTGAAGTTGTGAAATTGATGATGAGAAAAGATTTAAAAGTAATTGGTTCCAAAGTTTTGATTCTAGGATTTACTTTTAAAGAGGACTGTCCGGATGTTAGAAATACCAGAGTTATTGATATTTATAATGAACTTAAAAGTTTCGACGTTCAGGTTGATGTTCATGATCCTTGGGTTAGTTATGAAGATGTGAAGCATGAATATGGAATTGAGGTTCTTAGTAAAATTTCAGAGGATTCTCAATATTCAGCTGTTGTTTTGGCTGTAGCACATGAGAAGTTTCGTGGGCTCTCAATTCGTAATTTAGTTGGTGATTCCGGAGTGATTTATGATGTAAAAGGCATATTGCCAAAATATTTAGTTGACGCTAGACTTTAATTTGAATTGTTATGTTTAATAAAAACTTGTATAACATACCTTACCATAAAGCAGATATTTCAAGAGCTAAATTTTTAGTTACGGGAGGTGCTGGTTTTATTGGTTCTAATTTAGTTGAGTACTTGCTTAAATATGGAGCTGGTCATGTAAGAGTCTTGGATAATCTTTCCAACGGCTATATGGAAAACATCGAAGCATTTTTGTCGTTCCCCAATTTTGAATTCATGGAGGGTGACATCTGCGATTTGCATACATGCCACCGAGCGGTAGAAGGAATGGACTTTATTTCACACCAAGCAGCACTTGGCAGTGTCCCCCGCAGCATCAAAGCCCCCATTACTACCAACCAAGTGAATATTTCCGGATTTTTAAACATGCTAGTAGCTGCCAAGGAGAGTCCAAGCTGCAAACGCCTGGTATATGCTGCATCGTCAAGTACCTATGGGGATAGTGCAGCCTTACCCAAAGTAGAAGGTCAAGAAGGAAAGCCCTTGAGTCCTTATGCCGTTACCAAAGCGGTAAATGAGTATTATGCAGATGTTTTTAGCAGGGTTTATGGTTTTAATACCATTGGCTTGCGTTACTTTAATGTTTTTGGCCCAAAACAAAATCCCAATAATCCATATGCAGCTGTAATCCCAATATTTTGCAAGCATTTTATTGATGGAACAACGCCCCAAATTAATGGCGATGGGGAGACTAGTAGAGATTTTACATTTATTGAAAATGTAGTTCAAGCCAATATTAAATCACTTTTTTTTGAGGGTTTGAATAAACATGAGGTATTTAATGTGGCGTGTGGTGATCAAATTTCTCTAAATGAAATAATCAAAGTTTTAAATGATATTTCTGGCCTTTGTATAATTCCAAATTACGGCCCCGAACGTGTTGGTGATGTCAAACATTCAAAGGCCTCAATTGAGAAGATAAAACAATTAATTGGGTACGAGCCGACTGTGAAATTTAGAGCTGGATTACAAATTGTGTTTGATTGGTATAATCAAATTAACGCTCAAATTAAGTAATTGTAATTTAGTAAATTGAAATATTTAATATTAGGTTCTTCTGGTTTTATAGGAAAGCATTTAGTCCGTTATATTTTATCCAATCATCATGATGTTATAGAATTCGATATTTATAATTCAAAATTAGAGGACTTAAGAATAAATAACTGTAGTAACTTGAAATCGAAATGTTTAGAATTGGATTTTGTCTTTTTTCTGGCATTTGATGTAGGTAATTCAGAATATCTAAGTGATAATGATCTCAACTATGTATTTATAAATAATAATGTAAATATAATGAACAATACTTTCCATATTTTGTCCATTTGCCAAAAGCCATTTATATTCGTTTCTAGTCAAATGGCTAATTACACAGACACAACATATGGACTTTTAAAAAAGTTAGGTGAAAGATACACAATGGCATTAGGCGCAGTTTTTGTACGGCTTTGGAATGTTTATGGGGATGAATTGTATTCAAAAAATCCCATGTTATCACTGATTTTATTCATCAGGCAAAAGCGTTTAATCATATTAGAATTAAATCTAACGGTCAGGAGGAAAGACAATTTCTTTTTATTGAAGATTGTATTAATTGTCTTTTTGTTTTAAGTCAGAAGTATAATCATATAAATAGAAAAGAAATACTACATGTAACTTCATTTGCCTTTACTCGGATAATAACTATAGCCAATATATTAAAGGAAAATATTCCAGAGTTAAAAATTGATACAATGGAAAAATCCGCATGGTATAATAGAAAAATAATGCCGTCGAGATATGTTTTTACATTTTGGAAACCCGAGGTAGAAATTAATGAGGGGATTAAAATTTTATTAAATAATTACAAATGAGAAAAGCACTAATTACAGGAGTAAATGGTCAAGATGGAGCATATTTGGCTGAATTTTTATTGGCTAAAGGATATGAGGTTCATGGTATTAGAAGGAGATCATCAGTTTTTAATACTCAAAGAATTGATCATCTTATTCAAGACTGGCATGAAAGTGATGTCTTGTTTCATTTGCATTATGGAGACTTAACGGATAGTACAAACCTTATTCGAATAATACAAGAAGTTATGCCTGATGAAATTTATAATCTTGCAGCTATGAGTCATGTTCATGTAAGTTTTGAAATGCCAGAATATACGGCAAATGCAGATGGTATTGGAACACTTAGGCTATTAGAGGCAATACGAATTCTTGGATTAGTAAAGAAAACAAAAATATACCAAGCGTCAACTTCGGAGTTATATGGCTTAGTCCAAGCAGTTCCGCAAACAGAAAGTACGCCATTTTATCCTAGGTCCCCGTACGCAGTAGCTAAGTTATATGGATATTGGATTACTGTAAATTATCGCGAAGCTTATGGTTTGTTTGCTTGTAATGGTATATTGTTTAATCATGAATCACCGCAAAGAGGGGAAACATTCGTGACAAGAAAAATCACTAGAGCGATTTCTAAAATTGTTCTTGGAAAGCAAGATGTTTTGTACCTCGGAAACTTGGATGCACAACGTGATTGGGGGCATGCAAAAGACTATATCGAAGGTATGTGGCTAATGCTACAACAAGAAGAACCTGAAGATTTTGTTTTGGCAACTGGAGTTACTACCAGTGTTAGAGATTTTATTAAAATAGCATTTTTGGAATTAGGAATTCAAATAGCTTTTGAAGGTTGTAAAGAGACTGAAGTTGGGGTTATTTTGAAGTGTGAGGGTATTTATCAACTCCCAATTGGTCAAATAGTCATAAAAGTAGATTCAAATTATTATCGACCAACAGAAGTTGACTTATTAGTAGGAGACCCTTCAAAAGCAAGAATTAAATTGGGATGGGTTCCAAAATACGATTTAAAAGCCTTAATAAAAGAAATGATTCATAGTGATTTAGAAATTGAAACAAATAAACATTAATCTGTAGTTTATATAATTTTATGATTGAGAATATAGTTCATAATAATCAATTATTATCCATAATTATTAGAAATGATTACTCTAATGAGGGGATTGTTTTTTTAACACCAGATAGTTTCTCACAACAACTAGGTTATATGTGTAGAGATAAGGACTATATTATAGAACCCCATGTGCACAATTTGGTTCTGCGCACTGTAACATTGACTCAAGAGGTGCTCATTATAAAAAGAGGCAAGGTACGAATCGATTATTATGATGATAGTAAAAATTATCTGGAAAGTAGAATTTTAGAGACGGGTGATGTGGTTTTATTGGCAGCTGGTGGTCATGGGTTCAAAATGTTGGAAAAATCTGAAATTATAGAAATAAAGCAAGGGCCATACTGTGGTGAGGCAGATAAATCAAGATTTAGCCCTTTAAATGAACAAATTGTTAAACCTAATATTATTTAAATATGATACCGATAAATGAACCGCTTCTTGATGGGAATGAAAAAAAATATTTAGTTGAATGTATCGATACAGGTTGGATTTCCTCTGAGGGTCCATTTGTAACAAAGCTAGAAGAAGATTTTGCTCAAAGAATTGGTAGAAAATACGGTGTTGCTGTGTCTAATGGTTCGGTTGCGATTGATGCAACAATTGCCGCGCTAGGCATATCTAAAGGGGATGAAGTAATTATGCCAACATTTACTATAATTTCTTGTGTGGCGCCGATTATTCGTGCTGGTGCAATACCCGTTTTTGTAGATGTGGATCCTGTAACATGGAATATGTGTGTAGAAGATATCGAAAAAAAGATCACTACCAAAACAAAAGCAATTATGGTTGTTCATATCTATGGTTTACCAGTAAATATGGATATTGTTTTAGATGTGGCTGCAAAGTATGATTTAAAAGTTATAGAAGATGCCGCTGAAGTAATAGGGCAGACCTATAAAGAAAGGAATTGCGGAAGCTTTGGTGATATTTCAACTTTTAGCTTTTACCCCAATAAACATATTACTACAGGAGAAGGTGGTATGATATTAACAGATGATTTAAATTTAGCAAACAAGTGCAGAGAACTTCGAAATTTATCATTCATACCACCTCGAAGATTTATTCATGAAGAATTAGGCTGGAATTTTAGAATGACAAATTTACAAGCAGCTTTAGGTGTTGCCCAGTTAGAAAGATTAGATGAGTTTGTTGAAAAAAAACGCCAAATCGGATACTGGTATAATGAATTATTGAAAGATATTCCTGGTATTCAATTGCCATTGCCAAGTACCGATTACGCTGAGAATATATATTGGGTATATGGTATCTTGATAAACCAAGATTACTCTCTTAACGCGTTAGATGCAATGGCAAAATTGGTTAAAATGGGAATAGGGTCAAGACCATTTTTTTATCCAATGCATCAGCAACCTGTTTTTAATAAAGCCGGTTTATTTGTTAATGATCAGCATCCCAATTCTACTCATTTAGCTGAAAATGGATTTTACATTCCAAGTGGTTTGGCATTGACTAAGGAGCAAGCAGTTGAAGTAGCAAATGCAATGAAAGAAATATTTGTATAATGGAAAATGTTTTCGCAAAGTATTCAGAATATTACGATTTAATATATACTGATAAAAATTATCAAAAAGAGGTTGATTATATAGATCAGCTAATTCAAAAATATCATCCTAAAGCAAAAACGATCTTAGATCTTGGATGTGGGACAGGTGTACATGCCAATTTATTGGCAGCAAAAGGGTATCGTGTAATGGGTATTGACCTTTCTACTGAAATGATTCAAATTGCTAATTCAAAAAAAGAATCGGTGTTTTTAAAAAACGCTGATAATTTAAATTTCCAAGTGGGTGACGTACGCGAAGTAAGGCTAGATGATCAATTTGATGTTGTTGTTTCCCTTTTTCATGTATTTAGTTATTTAAATTCCAATGATGATTTAATTGCTGGGTATGATACAGTACAATATCATTTAAAAGAGGGAGGGGTATGCTTCTTTGATTTTTGGTATGGACCAGGTGTATTATCTGATCCGCCAACAGTAAGGGTTAAAAGATTAGAAAATCAAAACCTTAAAGTATTGAGAATTGCAAACCCGATTTTGCATATCAACGAAAATATTGTTGATGTTAATTTCGAATTAATTATAAAAGATAAGAAAGAGAACACAGAGTATAATCTTGAAGAGAAGCACTCTATGCGCTACTTTTTCAAACCTGAGATTGATTTATTGGTTTCAAAATCAAAGCCTAAAGAATATTACTTTCTTAAATGGTTAGATTATGATTTGCCTAGTAAGACTTCATGGTATGCTTTTGCTATGTGTAAAAAATAGTTTTTTTAATTTAAAAGTCTTTTAGAATAAATGAGAGTTAATATTATTTCGTATGAAGCTTTGGATGGATGGATTTGCGGGAAAATTGCGCAAAAACTATACGACGAGTGTAAGTTAAATGGTCTTGATGTAGTTCTTAGTAATAAGTTTAATGCTGATTGTGACATAAACCATCACATAATTTACACCGGTTATAACAATGAGAATTTTGGAATTAACACGGTTTATATTACACATATAGACAATAGCAAGAAGCTCGAAAAACTTCATTCGAATATTGAACATGCAGACATGGGTTTATGCATGTCTGCACAAACAAGAGATTATCTTATAAACTTTGGGTTTCCAAAATCAAAATTATCATATATAAATTTATCTCACGATAGTAATGCAATTGAAAGAACCTTTACTATTGGTATCACAACAAGATTGTATCCAGATGGAAGGAAAAATGAATACATGATTGAGAAATTAATTCTTTTCATTTCTCCCAAGGACTTCGATTTTAAAATTATGGGTTTTGGATGGGAAAGTATTGTACAAAAAATGAGGGTTAAGGGATTTAAAGTTGAATATCATCAAGATTTTAACCATGATGCTTATTTACAATTAATGTCCTCGTTAGATTATTTCCTTTATACAGGAGAAGATGAAGGTTCAGTTGGTTTTATTGACGCTTTGGCATCAGGAGTTAAAACAATTGTACAACCACAAGGACATCATTTGGATGCCTTGAATGGCATAACATTCCCATTCACAAATTTTGAAGAATTAAAAAGTATTTTTAAAGAAATTGAGAATGAAAAATCTGTTTTAACACGTGCTGTCAAGGATTGGACTTGGAATATGTTTGCTAAAAAACATATTTTAGTCTGGGAACAGTTGCATCGCAATAAATTGTATAATTCATCTGAAGAAGTGACATTCAAGCTAAAACGGTTTAATAAAGGATATCTTAAATTGGTTTTTAATTTTTTTGTACAAAGAGTTACACAAGTTACTAATTTAAATAAAGTATATGAAAGTGGATCTAAATACTTTCAACCCAAAAAGAAATAGTTTTGGCGAAAGTTGTTCACATTATTACAGGTTTAAATCAAGGAGGGGCTGAAACGGTTTTAACAAGACTTCTAGAAAACGCTTCTTTCTATGATGATTTTTATATTATATCACTAACTGGTAAGGGGTATTATTCTGATTATATTAAATACCCAATATACCATTTAAACTACTCTGATCCTTTTGCATTAATAAATAGCACAATAAAGCTTATTCGAATACTTCGTAAAATCCAACCCGACATTATTCAAACATGGTTGTATCATTCGGATTTAATTGGCGGAGTTATTGGGAAAATATTTACAGATGCAAGCATTTTTTGGAATATAAGGAATGGTAATTTAGATCCAAAGCTAATTTCAAGGAGCACTTGGATATCAGCAAAGATTTGCGCAATATTTTCAAGAATTATTCCAGATAAAATTATTTCTTGTTCAACAAAAGCGGCAGCAACTCATGAAATCTTTGGGTATATTGGAAATAAGTTTATTATCATTCCAAATGGTACCCATTTCCCCAACCAAGTTAAATCAATTAAAAACAGAAACACTTTTTTAGAAAAGTTTAGTTTGCCAGAGGATGCAATTCTTTTAGGAAACATTTCACGGTGGAATCCTTTAAAAGATCACAAAACATTATTAGAATCTTTTTCACTTTCCTTAAGCAAAAATCCAAATATCTATTTACTATTAGTAGGTAATGGTTTAGAAGAAGAGAATAGTGAATTGGGAATATTAATCGATCATTTTAATCTTAGGAAAAGTGTCATTTTGCTAGGACAATTGAAAGATATTTCTTATGTTCTAGGTGTTCTTGATCTTTTTATATTGTCATCTGTTGGTGAAGCATTTCCTAATGTATTGATTGAAGCAATGTCATACGAAGTATATTGTGTTTCTACGGATGTTGGGGATGCGGCATATATATTAGGAGATGAAAAGTTTATCGTTCAACCTCAAGCGTCTGTTGAATTGGCAGAAACAATAAACTACTGCTTGAATTTAATTAATTCAGGCACGAAACTTAACAAGTTTTATATCGATAGAATTAAAAATCTTTTTTCCATTGAGAATATGTGTTTGCAATATCATTTAGCCTGGAAGGAAGCTATTAAATAATAGAAGTAAATAGATTGCAAAGTTGAAGAAAATAATATCTTATAATTTGTTATTGAGCTCAGCACAGTCAGTAACTAATGTTTTAATAATATTATCTTTCGGGTACCTCTTTTTAAGTGGAAATAAATCTGATGCTATCTTCCTGTCAATGGTTTTTCCAAATTTTATTTTACTGGTTTGGACTTCTGCAATTGTAAATCAAATTACTCCGTTTTTAATCCAATACAAATTGGATGGTTTTAATATTAATTCTGTATTCGATGAATTGTTGAAAAAACTATTTTTCGTTATTCTTTTCATTTTTATAAGTTCTTTTGCGGCCAAAAAAATAATAATTACGTATATTAATAATGGATCAGAAATTATATCTGGCGTATCAATTTCGGAAATGCTAAATATCACTTTATTTTATATACCACTGCAATTGTTTTCAGTTACACTTTCCTCATATTACATCACAATTGAAAAAAATATATTTGCAATAAGGTGCTTTTTGCTTGGAAATATTTTCACACTTTGTTCGATTGTATTAACTAGGAATTATTTGAGTACAATTTATTTGGCATATCTCATTCTTTTTGGGTACTTATTAACTGCAATAATTTTCTTAATCGATTATATATATATTAAAGAGAACAGGAAAGAAAGACCCTCAAGAAAAATCCTCTTTAATAGTTTCTTTAAAAGAGGAATTGCATTATTAATTATTACTTTTTTTACTAAATCAATTTCAGTGTATTATTCTAGCTATTTGGCTCATTTGAATGGCGGTAATATTTCATTTTATAATTATTATCAATATGGGAATAATTTTTTAATAGCTATTGCAATTAACCCTTTGTTGAATATTTTCTATTATAGGCATAGTGTAAATATTGAAAAAAATGAAACTGATACATTGGTTTTTTATTTTAAATTAATGAAATTTATCTTTGTTACGTTTATTTTCGTCACAGGTATTTTACTTTTACTTTATCCATTTATCAATCAATTAATTCAATTTTATTTTACAAAAATATTTCTACCAAAATCTATGTTTGTTTTAATTTTGTTTTCCACGCTTTTATTAGTTTTTAGTGCACTTTTTGGTAGAATATTATACTTAAAAAAAAGTATCATAGTTGCAAATATTTCTGATTTAATTTCAACAATTTTATTTGTTGTTTTCTTGTTTTTTATTTTGCCCAAATATCAATTATCAAGTCTGATAGTTTCATTTTTTTTATTATGCTTGGTCAATTGCATTATTCCATTTCTTTTACTTAAGTATTATTTTAAATTTGATTTTTCAATTTTATTTAGCAAAATTGTCGATAAAAACGAAACAATTTATTTAAGTGTTGCAGTCATCATGTTGACGATGATCTTTATGATTGACTTTAATAGGAATTCCATCTTTGGTATAATTTTATTGACTTCTGTACTTTATATTAAATATTTCAAGCGATTTTTAAACGGTATTAAATGATTTCAGGTTTAACTTCGCCAAAATTTGTATTTAATAAATCCCTCTTAGTAATATACAGTGTATTGTGTTTATTAATTTTGCTAATTATCATTTTCATTAATGAGGTTAGCATTATTTCTTTTGCTTATTTTTTTTCTATTTGGACGATTCTATATTTTTTTCTAGATAAGGAAGTTTTAGGAAAATTTACCTTAGCATTTTTGATAAATTCTTTTTTCATTTGCATCTATGTTTTATTTCAAAGTAATATGTTTCCCTCATCTTATGGAACAACTTCACCTTTAAATGATTCATGGACTGACGATTCGTATTTTTTCTCTCTTTTAGCTAATCAAATACCTGTAGGGTTAGAAACCAGAGAAAATTATTTTGAATACAAGCACCCTTTCTCGTCCTTCTTGAGAATGATAACCCCCTTTGGGATTTATCATCCTCTTGATATTTTATTTTTTCAATCTGGGGTGATGGCAACTATGGCAATTTATACTTCTAAATTTGCCCAAATTTTAACCAACAATCAAAAAGTCTCAAATAGGGTCTTTTATTTAATTACTTTTTCACCCTTTTTATTATTTAATGGAGGAGTAATATTAATTAGAGATATAGAAGTTGCAACTTTATTTATTTTGTCAATTTATTCATTGCTAAGGAAAAATTATTTCTTAGCATTCGTATCAATGTTTGTACAATTTTTTATTCGTGAGGGGACTGCTTATTTTATCCTGCCATTATTTTTCACTTTTTTTTTGCTCGAAAAACCTAAAGTTTTCAAAATTTTATTTTTTGTTTTTTCGATTAGTTCTGTTTTATATTTCAATAATGAAATAACTGAATATTTAATCAGGCACAGTTTAACAATATTAGGACGTGATTTCAGCTCTACTTTGTCTGATGTTGTTTCTGAAAATGGGATCTTTTATAAAATCCAAGAATTAAATTTTATTGAAAAGTTTTTTATTGCTCCTATTTATATTTTTCTATACCCTTTTTTTAGTGTTACTTTTTTAAAAAATATTAATGGGTTTGATGCTAGGGCTTTTTTCTTAAGCTTTGTGTATCCTATTGAAGGAATATTTTTATACCCTTTGTTTTTCGCTGGTTTTTTTATTAGAAATCATTATAAAAAAAACTATTCTTTTTATTTGAAAATGTTCTTTATTATTGGATTTATTATGTTAGGCTTGATTTCACTGCAAACAAGGCATAAAACAGTATTTATTGCTTTCTACTATTATTTTGTAGCACTAGGTACAATTGAAAATTCGATTTGGAAAAAATTAATATTATTAAGCATCTCAATAGTTTGGTTTTTCTTGCAATTATATATTGCTCTTAAATAGTTTCTATAAATTAATTTTATTTAGAATGTGTGGAATTGCTGGTTATTTGTCTAAAAAGTCTGATGTAAATACAGATGTTCTTTCTAAGATGTGTGAGGTTATGCATCATCGAGGCCCAGATAATTATGGGCTTTGGCTTTCTGAAAATCAACAAATTGGATTTTGTCATAAACGGTTGTCAATTATTGATACAAGTATTAATGGTCATCAGCCAATGACCTCCTCTACAGGAAGATTCATTATTGTTTTTAATGGTGAGATATATAATCATTTAGAATTAAGGAAAGAATTGAGTTTGGCAGGGCACAATATTTCATATAAGAGTAGTTCTGATACTGAAACACTTTTACATTGTTTTGAGTTATGGGGTGTTGAACAAACTGCTAAGAAAACTGTAGGGATGTTTGCTTTTGCGGTTTATGATAAAGGAAAAAATGTTATACTCCTTGGACGTGATAGATTTGGTGAGAAGCCATTGTACTACGGGTTGCAGGGAAATCATTTTTATTTTGCATCTGAGCTAAAATCAATAAGAGCGAATCCATACTTT
This sequence comes from Flavobacterium psychrophilum, assembly GCA_945872875.1. GTDB lineage: Bacteria > Bacteroidota > Bacteroidia > Flavobacteriales > Flavobacteriaceae > Flavobacterium > Flavobacterium psychrophilum_N. Next base: position 4,894 of record CAMCBB010000031.1, on the reverse strand, counting down.
GTTGCAGAAATAGATACCTACGCTTTGAAGGAATTTGTAAAACGTTCTTATGTTCCGAGCCCGTATTCAATTTATAAGGGTATTAACAAACTAAAACCTGGCTATTTACTTTCAATTTCATTAAAGGATGTTAATTATACCCTTGCTGAAATTCAGTATTGGAATTTGTTTGAAGTAGCGAAGAATGGACTGAATAAACCATTCCAAGGATCAGAAAGTGAAGCAATTATAAATTTAGATTCGAAAATTTCTGATGCTGTCTCAAGCCAGCAATTGTCAGATGTTCCAATTGGTGCATTTTTATCTGGAGGAATAGATTCTTCTTTAATTGCATCAGTTATGCAATCTCAATTTAGCACACCCATTAATACCTTTACGATAGGATTCAATGAGAACTCCTTTAATGAGGCTATATATGCTAAAGAAGTTGCAAAATATCTGGGTACTAATCATAATGAATTATATGTAAGTTCTAAGGATGCTATGAATGTAATTCCTGATTTAGCAACTATGTATGATGAACCCTTTGCTGATTCCTCACAATTACCTACTTATTTGTTAAGTCGCATGGCAAAACAGCATGTTACAGTCTGCTTATCTGGAGATGGAGGGGATGAATTATTTGGTGGTTATAACCGATATATACAAGGGGTGCGTTTTAAAAAATATCCACAGACTTTGAAAAAAGTAATATATGGAATTCTATCTCAACTCACTCCTGCGCAATTCAATTTAGTGTATGACAAATTAACACCATTATTACCTTCTTCCTACAGAAGTTCAAATCCTGCTAATCACATACAAAAAATCATTTCAATTTTAAATTTAGAAAATGATTGGGAAATATATGAAAGACTAACAACTTTTTCATTTAGTGATAATATTATAATTAAAGGGGAGTCACAATTAAATAATACTATTTCAAATCTATTTGACGTAAAATTACGTGATATAGGATTTGAAAATAAAATGATGATTGCTGATTCACTTACTTATTTAACAGATGATATTTTATGTAAGGTAGATCGGGCAGCAATGTCTGTTTCATTAGAGACGCGGGTTCCTTTCCTAGATCATAGATTGGTGGAATTTGCATGGGAATTACCATTGCATATGAAAATTAGGAATGGGAAAGGGAAATGGATTTTAAGGGAATTGCTAAATAAGTATATACCACCTTCTTTAATTGATCGTCCAAAGATGGGTTTTGCAATTCCAATTGACATATGGTTGAGAAATGATCTTAAAGATTGGGCTGAATCATTATTAAATGAAAAGAAGATCAAAGAAGATGGCATTTTTAATTCAAACGAGATCAAAGAAATCTGGAATATTCACCAATCTGGAAAAAAAGGATTGCAGTCAGAACTTTGGAATATTTTAATTTTTCAATCTTGGAAAGAACAATGGCTATAAAAGTATGTCAGCTGTGTGCTGTTGATTTTACTGTCGAAAAATTTTTACTACCACTTGTTGATGGAATGCTGGGTGAGGGTTGGGATGTAAATATAGTTTGTAGTGATGGACCATATATTCCAAAAATGAAGGAAAGAGGCTATTGTATTAAAAATATAGCTATTTCAAGAGGAATAAATCCTATAAAATCTTTGATTTCAATATGGAATTTATATCTTTTGTTTAGGAAAGAAAAATATGATATTATTCATGTACACACACCAGTAGCGGCATTCTTAGCTAGGATTTCAGCTGCTTTTTATTCAAAATCAAAAATTGTTTACACTGCACATGGTTTCTACTTTCATGATGAAATGCCTAAAATTAAATGGCGATTTTTTGTAGGGCTCGAGAAAATTGGGGGATTTTTTACAGACATATTATTTTGTCAAAGTTCTGAAGATGCAGCAATCGCTATTAAAGAAAATATAGTGAAAAAAGAAAAAGTGCTGGTTATTGGCAATGGGGTTGATTTTAATAAATTTCAATTAAATGAATATAAAAAATTTGTTGATAGTAATCGTGAGAAATTAAAAATTCCAGAAGGTTCAATTGTTGTTGGTATTATCGCAAGAATGGTGAAAGAAAAAGGATACACAGAGCTTTTGGAATCAGCAATTAATATTTCAAAAAGGAATTCAAAATTTTATTTATTGATTATTGGGGGTAGACTAGAAAGTGATCATGATGTTAGTATTGACAAATCACTGGAAGAGGCAAGATTGTTAATGAAAGAAAAATTGATAGAGGTAGGTTTTAGATCTGATATTCCTGAATTAATTTCATTGATGGATATTTTTTGTTTGCCATCATATAGAGAAGGCTTTCCAAGAACAGTCATCGAAGCAATGATTTTAGGCAAGCCAGTAGTTGCCACGGATATACGTGGATGTAGAGAGGCTGTTGATAATAATATTACCGGGTTAATAGTTCCAAGCAGAAATGCAGTCAAACTAGAGGCTGCAATTGAGTTTTTAATTGATAACCCTTCAATAGCAATGAAAATGGGGCAGGCGGGAATGAATAAAGCGTTAAATCTCTATGACGAACAAAAAATCATTAATATTCAAATTGAACGTATTAAAGATTTATTAGTATCCGACAAAATGCGGTAAAATTCTTTTTTTCATATATAAGCCACTCTGGTGCTACATTTTCAATTCGATGTAACTCATATCCATTATGTAAAAAGCGCCTGCTTCAATTGGCATTTGATCCAATATGTTAACGTCATGAACAGAGGCTGATGTGATTTTAATAAAGGTGGGAATAGGGCCTTCGTCAAGTAACGTATGCATCTTAACAGCGCCTTTGTTTTGCGGAATTTGGCCCACAGTAACATCTGCAAACAAAGGTCAATTATTGTATTATCGGGCGCATACGCCAAGTGGTTAATATCGTTTATAAAGGTGTTTTCAAGAGTATAAACTTTGCGCGTTTCGGCAATCAGAACCTGAGCAAAATCGGCATAGATTCGTTAATTTAGGCGCTCGTTGGCTTTGGGGAGTGTGCTTCTAGCTTGCTGTTTTTTATGCCGCTATGATACAGTTTTTTCTCATGGCCTGAAGGCAAGATTCTATGTCTCGCAAGCTATCTCGATATGTTACTTGGGAAATTCAAATAGAAAAAATTTTATTTTCACTGTCAAAACTTGTTTTTATTGGGCACTATGAGGATTGAAAATAAGTTAACCGGACACTACTGTTTATGAGCATATTATTAACTGGTTCATCTGGTTTTGTTGGTTCCAATTTTCAAAAGTATTTTAGTAATAAGACCATCCGTTTTTTTTTAAGAGAAGATGAAGCAATCCTTTTAGATAAAAGAGTTGTAGTACACCTCGCCGGCAAAGCGCATGACCTAAATAATACTGTAGCTTCTCAAGAGTACTACAAAGTAAATTACGAGCTCACAAAAAAGGTTTATGATGACTTTCTGGCGTCTAAAGCAAAAGTATTCATAACGCTAAGTTCTGTAAAAGCTGTGGCAGATGAAGTTATTGGTTCATTGTGTGAACAGATATCTGCCCAACCGTCTACTGCTTTTGGCAAAAGTAAATTGTTAGCTGAACAACATATATTCTTAAAACAAATACCAGATGGGAAAAGAGTCTATGTTTTAAGACCTTGTATGATTCATGGCCCGGGTAACAAAGGGAATTTGAATTTATTGTATAAGCTGGTTTCAAAGAATATTCCATGGCCTCTTGGTGCTTTCGATAATAAGCGTTCTTTCTGTAGTATTGATAATTTAATGTTCATTTTTAAGGAGCTTATTGAAAGGGAAGACATACCATCAGGTATTTACAATGTTGCAGACGATGAACCGCTTTCAACAAATGAATTGATTGGATTGATTGCGCAATCTCAGAATAGAAAACCCAAGATTTGGAATTTTTCAAAGAAGTTTATAGAAGGTATTGCATCCATAGGAGATAAACTTCGTTTACCACTAAATACAGAGCGCCTACAAAAATTGACCTCATCTTATATAGTGAGTAATGCTAAAATCAAAGCGGCAATAGGTAAACCCTTATCTGTGTCGAGTAGAGAAGGATTGTTAAAGACATTTAAATCATTCAATAATCAATGACCCGTTTTTTCGATATACTGTTTTCTTTTATAGGTCTTTTAGTCTTGAGTCCAATATTGCTTGTTTTGTGCATCATTGGTTTTTTTGATACAGGATCTCCTATTATTTGTCAAGAACGTGTGGGGATAAATAAGCAGCCTTTTAATTTATATAAATTTCGCTCGATGTATATTAATACTAAATCAGTTGCGACTCATTTGGCCAACAGCAGTTCGGTAACAAAATATGGCGCTTTTTTACGCAAATCTAAACTCGATGAGTTGCCGCAATTATTTAATGTATTGTTAGGTGATATGAGTTTAGTAGGACCAAGACCTAATTTATTCAACCAAGAGGAGTTAATAGAAGAAAGAGATAAAAGAGACGTTTACAAGGTAGTTCCTGGAATTACTGGAGAAGCCCAAATCAATAAAATAGACATGTCTACACCGCAACTTCTTGCCGAGACCGATGCCAAGATGATTCAGTCGTTAAATACCCTTGGTTACTTTAAGTACATCTTCCTTACCGTCTTTGGAAAGGGCTTTGGGGATAGAATAAAGAAAGAGTAGAACTACAAAAGAGATTACCCCGGTAGTCCCCGAATCATCCCAATCATAGTTAAAAGTCCACTTTAGGTAGTTGTTACACTACCACTCCTACAATACTGAATCGATGGGTTAGGAAATGGTTTAAACACCAGCCCCATCGATGGCACCGCTGCCGAGTTCTTCGCAGCGCCAAACTTCAAGCTCCCTTTAATGAATTTGATTTTAAGCTCTAAAAAGAGTTCTTTTTGAATTAAGAAAGAACTGGCCGCTTGTATTTTTAGTTAGATTCTGAAGTATCGATTTCTATAAAATTTTAG
>CAMCBB010000030.1 GCA_945872875.1 Flavobacterium psychrophilum | reverse complement strand
GATAATTGCGCAGGGAGGAATTTTTCAATTACAGCAATTTGAGCCAATTCGGGTTCAGCTAAATCAGGACGATTTTGTGTAGTAAAAATCTCTGCACTGTCTTTTCTCATTTTAACTAATCGTTGCAAGATTTTAATTTCATCTGCCTCTGTAATTTCTTCTTTTGATCCACTTGAAGTTTGCGCTAATAACAATTCTGATTTAATAGCACGCAAAGCTTCTAATGCAATGGTGTCTTTTGTTCTCATGGCATTTTTCATTTCATCCATGATTTTTACAGATAAACTCATATTTTTTTTATTTATAAATTAAATTTAAAGCTAAAATTAAACGCACTGAACTTACACAAATGCAGGCGTAAAGATAAAAAAAAACCCGAAATCTCTGAAGAAACTTCGGGTTAAAAAAAATATAACTAACTTGTTTAATCTACATTATCATGTAAAAAAGAATTATTAGAACGCAATTGTACATCATCATTACTATCTGTTCCTAAAGACATTCTCGAATTAGAATTTAAACCACCATTATCTGATAATTCAACTCCAAGTCTTTTATAAGCTGGTTCTCTCTCTAATTCTTCTACTCTTGAAGGGTTATTGTGAAACTTATAATTAAACTCTTTTAATTTTCTTCTTCTCTCGTCTGCGCGAAGTTTTAAAGTCTCTTCTATAGTCATGTCTAATGGAGAAATGTCTTCGGTATGGGTTGCATATGTTGGTTTGCTTACATCGGCAACTTTCATGGTAATGTTTAATGATTCTTCTAATGGTTCAGAAATAGTCTCTGTAGGTTTAGAGTTCAATAAATCATTATCAATTTCCATATATTCTTCTAACGAATATTTAATAACCCCATTCTCGTTTAATTCGGTTACAGAAACAAACTCGATTGGTTCATTAACCTCAATATTTTTAGTTTCGGCAGTTAAGTCAAAGTAGGTATTTTCTTGTTGTTTGGTTTCGATTGTTTTATCTACAGGCAAATCAAAAGCGAATGTAATTTGCTCTTCTTCTCTAGCAAATATTGGTTCATTTACTTTGAATTCGTTAACTAAAGGCGCTTCAATTTGAAAATCTAAATCATTAATTGGAGATACAATTTCAAAAGTAACATCCAAGTTGCGAATGAATTCGTTCATTGCAACTAAATCGTTATCCACTTTTGCAAAAACAGGCGCTTCAATTACTTCTTCTTCGATTAATTCAAAAATGATTTTTTCTTCTTTAGCAACAATTGGAGCATCAGTAATTAATGGAATTTCAGCAACTTTATTTTGAGACAAATCATGAACCATTTTTTGATCTTCTTCTAATTGAAGAATAATCTTTTTAGGCTCTGTATTAACGATTTCATTTTGTTGTTCTACATTAAATCCGGTTGCAATAATAGTTACAGCAATAGCATCTCCATGGGCTTCATCTTCTCCAACACCCATAATTATATTGGCGTTGTAACCTGCTTCGGCTTGAATATGATCGTTAATTTCGCCAATTTCATCAATGGTAATTTCACTAGTTCCAGAAACGATAAGTAACAATACATTTTTAGCACCCGAAATTTTATTATCATTTAATAAAGGGGAATCTAATGCAGAAATAATAGCTTCTTTTGCTCTATTTTCTCCAGTTGCAACTGCAGATCCCATTATAGCGGTACCGCTATTTGCTAATACTGTTTTAGCATCTTTTAAATCTATATTTTGAGTATAATGGTGTGTAATTACTTCGGCAATTCCTCTTGATGCAGTTGCCAATACTTCATCAGCTTTGGAGAAACCTGCTTTGAAGCCAAGGTTACCATATACTTCTCTTAATTTATTATTATTTATGACAATTAAAGAATCAACATGTTTGCGTAATCTTTCAACTCCAATTAATGCTTGATCTTGACGAACCTTACCTTCAAATTGAAAAGGAATAGTTACAATTCCCACTGTAAGAATATCTCTTTCTTTCGCCAATTGAGCAATTACTGGCGCAGCACCTGTTCCGGTTCCACCACCCATTCCTGCAGTAATGAAAACCATTTTGGTATTTGTATCTAACATTTTTTCAATATCGGCAACACTTTCTATTGCAGATTGTTGTCCAACATCTGGATTTGCTCCGGCTCCTAATCCTTCGGTTAAGTTTACACCTAACTGAATTTTATTGGGTACCGGACTATTTTGCAAAGCTTGTGAATCAGTGTTACAGACAATAAAGTCTACGCCTTTAATACCTTGTTTAAACATGTGGTTGATTGCGTTGCTACCACCACCACCTACACCGATAACTTTAATTACATTGGATTGATTTTTAGGTAAATCAAATGAAATGTTTCCAAATTCTGAGTTGCTCATCATAAAACTTTGGGTTTTTTATTCTACTTAATATCTTTAATTGTCTTTATTCTGCATTGTCTAGAAAATCTTTTACTCTTCCTAATATTTTATCCATAAAGGACTCATTAATCTCTGGGCCTTTCTTTACAGGCTTCACTACAGGAGTTTCTTCGTGTGCTTCATTTGTCACTTGTGACTCGTCTTGAATTTCTAATGAAGGTGCTTCTCTAGTAATTGTTGGTTGTGGTGTTTCCACAATTGATGCTTGTAATTTATAGGCACTTTGGGTATTATTTGCAACGCTATTCATAACTAACCCAACTGCTGTAGCAAATAATGGGCTTGATATTTCATCTCCCGAATTACCTGCTAAATGCTCGTTTGGATAGCCTATTCTAGTATCCATTCCGGTTATGTATTCTACTAATTGCTTAATGTGTTGCAATTGTGATCCCCCTCCAGTTAATACAATTCCTGCAATTAATTTTTTTCTTGGATCATCATGACCGTATGCTTTAATTTCTGCAAAAACTTGCTCAATAATTTCTACTACTCGAGCATGAATTATTTTGGATAAGTTTTTCAACGATATTTCTTTAGGCTCTCTTCCTCTTAAACCAGGAATTGATACAATTTCGTTGTCTCTATTTTCACCAGGCCAAGCCGAACCAAATTTTACTTTTAGTAATTCTGCTTGTTTTTCTATAATCGAACAGCCTTCTTTAATATCATCTGTAATTACATTTCCTCCAAATGGAACTACAGCAGTATGGCGAATAATTCCGTCTTTAAAAATAGCCAAATCAGTTGTTCCACCACCTATGTCAATCAAAGCAACACCCGCTTCTTTTTCTTCTTGACTCAATACTGCATCTGCAGAAGCTAGTGGCTCTAAAGTAATTCCGGATAATTCAATTCCGGTACTTTGTACACATCTCACAATATTTCTAATTGAAGAAGCCTGACCTACCACAACATGAAAAGTTGCTTCTAATCTTGAACCATACATTCCTATTGGTTCTTTTATTTCTGCTTGACCATCAATTTTATATTCTTGAGGCAAAACATGTATTATTTCTTCTCCAGGTAACATTGCTAATTTATTAACCTGATCGATTAGGGTTTGAATATCTTGTTGCGTTATTACTTCGTCAGAATTTCCTCTGCTGATGTAATCGGTATGTTGAATACTACGAATGTGTTGACCCGCAATTCCAACCACCACATCATTAATTTTATAACCCGAATTTTCCTCTGCATCATTAACGGCTTGTTGAATAGACTGCGTAGTTTGTGTGATGTTATTTACAACACCTCTAGCCACACCTAAACTTTTAGCTTTTCCAATGCCTAAAATTTCAAGTTTACCATATTCATTCTTCTTACCAATCATCGCTACGATTTTCGTAGTTCCAATGTCTAAGCCTACCGCAATGCTTTCTCTGTTATCCATATTGTGCCTAATTATTCGAATTCAAGCTTTTTTATTTCTTAATTGCTATTTAGTACAAACCACTTGATGACTAAATCTCAAATTTATTTTTTTATATTTTGTTAAAGAACGATCTACAATTGCTTTTTGAAAAAAAGCTTTATAATTGTTAAATTTATTCTCTACTTGAACCATTTTCCCAAACTCAATTTGAAAATCAAAATTTCTATTGGTCATTTTTAAGTCGTCATTTGCGTCTAACTCCACTCCAATTATATTTTTTTTCAAAAAAGGATCTTTGTTAATAACCCTTAAAACTTGAGCCAGCTTTTTTCTATTTTTTGAACTTATTTCACCTAAAACCAATGGCACCCTAGCCGTATTTATTCCTGATAACGGCATCGTATTTCCCTCATTATCTAGATAATAGGTTCCTACACTATCAAAAACCCTTGCAATTGGGGCCTTTTGTTTGACTATTGCCTTAAGAACTCCATCTACAGTAACATACACCTCTGCTTTATCAACCATAGGGTTATTGTTGATGGAATTTTCCAATTTGTTCAAATTTAAGTCCTCTTTTGCTATACTTCGCACATCCATTTTATTTTCTATTAACAATTTATTAACCGTTTTTTTGCTAATGAAATCTGCATCATTTTCTACAAAAATGACCTCCGTTTTAATGATTTTTCGTTGCAAATTTCTATTGGACGTAAATGCAAATAAAAAGATAACCAACGCTAACATCAGTAATAATCGAAGGTTTATCCAGCTAAAAATTTTCATAATAAAGATTTTTTAATAGATGGTACTAATTCTCCAATATCTCCTGCCCCAATAGTTACAATTACTTTAGCGTCACTTTCTTGTATCGCTTTGATTAATTTTTCTTTGGAAACCAATTTTTTATTTTTATTATTAATTTTTTCTAGTAACCACGAAGAAGTAATTCCAGGCATAGGCAATTCACGAGCAGGATAAATATCCAACAACAGTACTTCATCAAATTGAGATAAGCTTGTTGCAAAATCATCAGCAAAATCTTTGGTTCTACTAAATAAATGTGGCTGAAAAACTGCCAACACTTTTTGATTCGGATACAATTCTCTTACAGCTTGATGCACTGCATTGATTTCAGTTGGATGGTGCGCATAATCATCAATGTAAACTAAATCTTGATTCTTAATTTGGTATGAAAAACGACGCTGCACTCCTTTAAAAGTTGCCAATGCATTTTTAATAGCATCGCTTGATGTTCCATATGTTTTAGCCATTGCCAACGCCATCAAAGCATTCATTAAATTGTGATGCCCTGGCAATCCAAAAGCAATATTTGAAATCGTTTCTGTTGGAGTTTGCACATCAAAAACATAACTGCTGTTTTCTATTCGGATATTGCATGCTTTAAAAGCTGCCTCGTCATTTATTGCAATACTAACTCCCTCTAAATCCATGCCTTTTGGCACAAATAAATTACTTTTATCTTGTACTTTATCTGCAAATTCTCTGAATGAATCTTCAATAGCTGCTTTATCTCCATAGATATCTAAATGATCGGCATCCATTGAAGTTACGCAAGCAATATTTGGATGCAAATGCAAAAACGAGCGATCAAATTCATCGGCTTCTACAACAGTCACTGTTTTACCGGTTCCAATTAAATTGGAATGGTAATTTTCTAGAATTCCGCCAAGGAAAGCCGTAACATCTGCTCCGCTTTCATATAATATGTGCCCGAGAATACTTGATGTTGTCGTTTTTCCGTGTGTCCCGGCAACGGCAAAACAAAAGGTGTCTTTAGTAATTATTCCTAAGACTTCAGCACGCTTTTTTATTGTATAATCACGCTCCACAAAATAATTCCACTCCGAATGCGTAACCGGAACCGCAGGCGTTACAATCACCAAAGTGTTTTCGGTATAAAAATTGGCTGGAATTAAATTAATATTGTCTTCAAAATGAATATCCATACCGTCTGCAATTAATTCGTCTGTTAGCGTGGTTGGGGTTTTATCGTAACCTGAAACCTTTTTACCAACATTCTGAAAATAGCGAGCCAAAGCACTCATCCCGATGCCTCCAATCCCTATAAAATAGACATTATGTATTTGGTTACTATTCATTTTAAGGTACAAACTAAGATTCTATTAATTTTATTATTTCTGCAACGATATCTTTTGTCGCATTTGGCTTAGCCAACAACTTAATATTTTTACTTAATTCTTTTTGTAAATTTTCATTTGAAATTAAATTGGAAAAAGTAGTTTCAAACTTTTCATCCAATTCTGATTCTTTGATAAGGATTGCTCCTTTTTTATTTACGATTGCATTAGCATTTTTAGTTTGGTGGTCTTCGGCCACATTTGGTGAAGGAATAAAAATTGTTGGTTTTCCTACCAAACACAATTCGGATACCGATGAAGCTCCAGCTCGTGAAATCACAAAATCGGTGGCGGCATAAATCAAATCCATTCGATCAATAAAGGCAACCACATGAACATTTGTTCTTTTATTGTAAATTTGATATTCATCAAAATACAACTTACCGCATTGCCAAAAAACTTGAATGTCGTTTGCCAAAAGAAAATCCAATTCTTTTTCTATTAATTTATTTAATCTCCGTGCACCCAAACTTCCACCAAGAACTAAAAGCGTCTTTTTGGAAGCATCCAAATTAAAGTAGGTTATGCCTTCATTTTTTTTTGAATCGACATCCAATAAATCTTGTCTAACCGGATTTCCCGTTAATACAATTTTATTTTTTGGGAAAAATCGATCCAAATTATCGTAAGCCACACAAATTGAATTTGCTTTTTTACTCAACAGTTTATTGGTAATGCCCGGATAGGAATTTTGTTCCTGGATAACCGTTGGAATATTTAAACTGTTTGCTACTTGTAACAAAGGTCCGCTAGCGAAACCTCCGGTTCCTATTACCGCATCGGGCTGGAAGTTTTTTATAATTTTTTTTGATTTCCACAAACTACTTAATAATTTAAATGGAAACATTAAATTTTGTATAGTCAGTTTTCTTTGCAATCCTGCAATCCAAAGACCTTCGATTTTGTATCCTGCCTGGGGTACTTTTTGCATTTCCATTTTATCTTGTGCTCCAACAAATAAAATTTCAGCATCTGGAAAATGAGATTTCAATTCATTAGCGATGGCTATTGCAGGATAAATATGTCCTCCCGTTCCGCCGCCACTTAATATGAATTTATAGTTTTTCATTTTCTAATTATTATTTGTTTTGAACTGCTTTTAATGGGTTTTCTGTAATTGAGAAATCGTCTTCAATTTCTTCTTCATCTTCGTCTTCTTTTAATTGTTTGTCAATTAATTTTTGAAGCGCATCTTCTCTTTTTTGTTTTTCTTCTAATTCTTGAGCTACCTCTTCTTCTTTTTTGGTAACACTAAGAATAATTCCAATTGCAATACAAGTCATCCAAATGGAACTTCCTCCTGAGCTAATTAGCGGTAGGGTTTGGCCGGTTACTGGAAGTAATTCAACTGCAACTGCCATATTTAATATTGCCTGGAATACTATTGGAAATCCGAGACCAACCACAACTAATTTTCCAAAAAGCGAATTGGCTTTGTGAGCTGCAATTACAAATCGGGTTAATAATAATAAATACAGGCCTATTACTGTTAACGCCCCTATTAACCCATATTCTTCTACGATGATTGCAAAAATAAAATCGGATGATGATTGCGGTAAAAAGTTTTTCTGTACACTTTTTCCTGGTCCTAATCCATATAATCCACCGGAGGCAATTGCAATTTTAGCATTTTTTATTTGGTAATCGTCTTCTCCAGGTTTGTCGCTTGTAAAATTTTCAATACGGTTCTTCCAGGTATCCACCCTATTTCTAAATGCATCTGGAAAAGCAATAACCACCAATACAAATAACATCAATGCTGCAGCCCCGGTTCCTATAATTATCCCTATATATTTTAATGGATATTGTCCAATAAAAGTGAGCATAATTACCATTGCAAAAATTAAGGCAGCCGTAGAAAAGTTAGCCGGTAATATAAGTGCCAGCGTGATAAACACCGGAATCCATAACTCTATAAAGGAAGTTTGAAAACTAACTTTCTCTTCTCTTTTTCTTGATAAATAGCGGGCTACATATACATACAAAACAATGGCTGCCAAAGTAGAAGTTTGAAATGAAATTCCAATAAATGGAATTTCTACCCAACGACTAGCATTGGCTCCCTCAATTACAGTTCCTTTAAATAATGTATAGGCAAGTAATACCCAAATAACTGGCAATGTAATAAGAGAGAGCGCTCTAAAATAATGATAAGGTATCTTATGAATTTTGTAGATTATGAAAAACCCTAAGAAAACTTGAAGCGCATGTTTTAGTAAATAGGTAACCGCATTACCAGATCCTTGGCGGGTGTATGCCAAATTACTACTTGCACTATAAACAGACATAAATGAAAATAAGGCCAATAGCGCAACGAATGCCCAAATGACTTTATCTCCTTTTAAACTATTTATTAATTCTTTCATAATTGGGTGTTGAGTATTGGGTTTGGTTTTTACTTTTACCTAAGACAAAATACGATAGAATCTGTTTTATAAATTTCTAACTTCACTTTTAAATTGATTTCCACGATCTTCATAATTTTCAAATAAATCAAAACTTGCGCATGCTGGAGAAAGTAAAACAGAATCTCCTTTTTCGGCAATATGTCTTGCTGTATTTACTGCATCGTGCATATTATCTACTTCTACCATAATATCAACCATGTTACCAAAAGCATCAATAATTTTTTTATTTTCCACTCCTAAACAAATAATTGCTTTTACTTTTTCAAATACTAAAGGCATTAATTCAGTATAATCATTTCCTTTATCTACACCCCCAACAATCCAAACCGTTGGCGTTTTCATACTATCGAGTGCAAAAAAAGTAGCGTTTACATTAGTTGCTTTACTGTCGTTAATGTATTGCACATTTTGAATTTTAAGCACTTTTTCTAAACGATGTTCTACCCCTTGAAAATTGGATAAACTTTCGCGAATGGTTTGTTTTCTTATGCGTAAAATAGTAGCAACCGAAGTAGCTGCCATTGCATTTTTAAAATTATGTTTTCCCTCTAATGCGATATCAGCGGTATCCATTAAAAACTCTTCTTCGTTGATGTTGATTTCCATAGTATTATTTTTTAAAGACGCCCCTTTTTCAAGGTTCTGTGTTATTGAAAATGGTATTAATTGTGCTTTTACTTTATTGTTTTGTAACCAATTTTGACTTGCTTGATCATCTGCATCGTAGATTAGATAATCTTGGTTGGTTTGGTTTTTTGTTATTCTAAATTTTGATTCTATATAATTTTCATATTTGTATTCGTAGCGATCTAAATGGTCTGGACTAATGTTTGTAAGAATTGCAATGTGTGGCTTGTAATTAATAATTCCGTCCAACTGAAAACTGCTTAATTCTAAAACATAGTAGTCATAGTTTTCATCGGCAACTTGCCAAGCAAAGCTTTTTCCTATATTTCCACCAAGACCTACATTCAAACCTGCTTCTTTAAGCAAATGATAAGTAAGCATGGTAGTAGTTGTTTTTCCGTTGCTACCGGTAATCCCTATAGTTATTGCATCGGTGTAAGGAGCTGCAAATTCAATTTCAGAAATCACAGGAATTTTTTTCTCTACTAATTTTTTTACAATTGGCGCTTTATCGGGAATTCCTGGGCTTTTCATTACTACATCTGCATTCAGAATTAAAGCCTCTGTATGCTGTTCGTCTTCCCATTTAATCTCATTATTTGTTAGAACTTCTTTGTAATTATCTTTTATTTTTCCAAAATCGGAAACAAAAACATCATATCCTTTTTTCTTTCCTAATATGGCGGTTCCAACACCGCTTTCACCTCCTCCAAGAATTACTAACCTTGGCATTATCTCAGTTTTAAGGTTACAATCGCAACGATTGCCAATAGTATGGTTACAATCCAAAATCGAGTTACAATTTTGCTTTCATGGTATCCTTTTTTTTGATAATGGTGGTGTAAAGGCGACATTAGGAAAACACGGCGTCCTTCACCAAAACGTTTTTTAGTATATTTGAAATAAGCAACCTGAATAATTACTGAAGCACTTTCTGCAAAGAATATGGCACATAACACTGGTAACAACATTTCTTTTCTTACAGAAATTGCCAATACTGCAATGATTCCGCCAATGGTTAAACTACCGGTATCACCCATAAATACTGATGCTGGATACGAATTGTACCACAAAAATCCTACTAAAGCTCCTGCAAATGCAGAAACAAAAACGGTCATCTCTCCAGAGTTTGGGATGTACATTACATTTAAATAACTTGACAAAATAATGTTACCCGAGATGAAGGTAAATATACCTATTGCCAGAACTGATATTGCCGAGGTTCCGGCTGCAAGACCATCAATTCCATCGGTTAAATTTGCTCCATTAGAAACAGCTGTTATAATAAAAATTACAATCGGAATAAATATTAACCAAGCCCATTTCTCATATCCTTCACCAGTCCATTCTAGTACTTTTGCATAATCTAATTCGTTGTTTTTGGTAAACGGAATAGTTGTAGTAGTAGATTTTATTTCTCTACCTTGAGTTCTAATTGTGTTTTCTGTTTGATTGAAAGCGATTGGTTTTGCCACTTTTTCACGAACAGTTACTCCTGGATGAAAATAAAGTACCGAACCTACAATTAGCCCCAATCCAACTTGACCTATTACTTTGAAGATTCCTTTTAACCCTTGTTTGTCTTTTTTGAATATTTTAATGTAATCATCAATAAATCCAATAGTTCCCATCCAAATGGTAGTGATGATTAATAAGACAATGTAAATGTTATTCAATTTTGTAAGCAACAAAACTGGGATAAGCGTAGCAATGATAATAATGATTCCTCCCATTGTTGGCGTTCCTGCCTTTTGGTTTTGACCAGCTAAACCTAATTCTCTAACTGTTTCTCCTACTTGCTTATTTTTTAAAATGGTAATTATTTTCTTACCATAAACTGTAGAAATTAAAAGCGATAACATTAATGCCAATGCAGATCTAAAAGTTATATATTGAAAAACCCCTGTTCCAGGAACATCTAAAGTTTTGTCTAAATATTCAAATAAGTAGTATAACATAGTTCTTAGGTATTTAGGTATTAGCTTAATAATTCTTTTACAGTTTCCATATCGTCAAAATGGTGTCTTACTCCATTAATCTCTTGGTAATTCTCATGACCTTTACCGGCAATCAAGATAATATCTTGAGCATTGGCCAACTGACAAGCTGTTTTTATAGCTTGTTTTCTATCTTCAATAGAAAGCGTCTTTTTGTAATTTTGAGGCTCCACTCCTTTTTCCATTTCGGAAATAATAGTTGCCGGATTTTCAGTTCTTGGATTGTCTGAAGTAAAAATTACGGTGTCACTCATTTGAGAAGCGATGTTTGCCATAATTGGACGCTTCGTTTTATCACGATCTCCTCCACAACCAACAACCGAAATCAATTTTTCATTATTCGTTCGGATGTCATTAATGGTTTTTAAAACATTTTCTAAAGCATCAGGCGTATGAGCATAATCAACGATAGCAGTAATTTTATCTGAAGAAACAATAAATTGGAATCGTCCAGAAACACTTTCTAATTCTGATAATAAGCGTAATGCTTCCAAGCTATCCATTCCTAATTCAATAGCAGTTCCATAAATTGCTAATAAATTATAAGCATTAAAAGTTCCTATTAATTTCACCCAAACTTCATTATCGTTGATTTTTAACAACAATCCCGATAACTGATTTTCTAATATTTGCGCCCTATAATCGGCATAAGATTTTAAGGCATAGGTTAATTTTCTTGCTGAAGTATTTTGCAACATAATCGCCCCATTTTTATCATCTACATTTGTTAGCGCAAAAGCAGTTTTTGGCAAATAATCAAAAAATGATTTTTTAACATCTCTGTATTCTGCAAATGTTGGGTGGTAATCTAAATGGTCGTGCGATAAATTTGTGAAAACACCTCCTTCAAAATGAAGTCCTTCGGTGCGTTTTTGGTGCACTCCATGTGAACTTACTTCCATAAAACAATACTCACAACCTACAGTTATCATTTCGTTTAAATAATAATTGATAGTCAATGAATCTGGCGTGGTATGTGTTGCTTTATATTCGGTTTCATCCACCATAATTTTTACGGTAGATAACAAACCTACTTTATAACCTGCTTTCTTATATAATTGATACAACAAAGAGGCAATCGTTGTTTTACCGTTGGTACCGGTAACTCCTACTAATCGAATTTTATCCGAAGGATTATTATAATAATTGGCAGCAATAAATGCCAATGCCGAATTGGTGTCTTTTACTTGAATGTAAGTAATATTTGAAACAATTACCTCAGGCAATGTATCACATACAATAGCAGCAGCGCCCTTACTAATTGCTTTTTCTATAAATTCATGTCCATCAGAAACGGTTCCGCGAATCGCAACGAAAACATCGTTTTCTTGTACTTTTCTTGAATCGAATTCGATTTTCTGAATAGCAACATCTGTCGAACCTTTTACAGCTTCGATGCTTACTTTATATAATATGTCTTTTAATAACATTTTCATATTCCTAGGATAATTCTAACAGTATTAAAGTGTTTTTTGAAATAGAGCCTCCCGCCGGAATGGATTGTCTTTTTACTTTTCCAATTCCTTTAACTTTTACTTTAACTCCTAAGTTTCCTAATAAAGCAACGGCATCCATACCTGGCATTCCTTTTAAATTTGGAATCGTGTTTTTAACTGTTTGCGCTTTAGGATCGCTATCTCTAAAATTGTTTTCTTGAACTGCTATTTTCTTATTTAGATTTTTAATTTCGTTAGTAGAAGGCGCATCTGTAAATATTTTTTGAGCGATTCTTTTAAAAACAGGTCCAGCAACATCAGCTCCATAATATCCTTTGTTTCTTGCATCAGGTTTATGAACCACTACAATGCATGAATATTTTGGGTTTTCTGCTGGAAAATATCCCACAAAAGACGAAATGTAATGCTTGTCGTTTCCACCATTTGTTCCATAATTTGCTTGAGCAGTACCCGTTTTTCCTGCCATTGAAAAGTCTTTAGAATAGAGTGATTTCCCAGTTCCTTTTTCAACTACATTTTTCAAAACTGCTTGAATTTTTTTTACCGTTTCATCCGAACATATCTTCGAATTGATGATTTCTTTATCGAATTTTTTGATTGTTTTACTCCACTCTTTAATCTCCGATACAAATTGTGGTTTAATCATTTCACCATTATTGGCAATGGCATTATACAAGGTTAATGTTTGCAATGGTGTTACGGCAACTCCATATCCAAATGCCATCCAAGGCAACGCAATAGCACTCCATCTTTTATCTGCTGGATGAGGAATAACAGGGGTTCCTTCTCCTTGAATTGGCAAACCAAGAGGTTTGTTTAAACCCATTCTATCAATACGATCAATAAATTGTTTTGGGTTGTTTCTATAGTTTTCATATACCGCCTGAACCATTACAGTATTTGAAGAAATTTCCATTCCACGGCCTAAAGAAATTTTTTGAGTTCCTCCTCTATGAGAATCTTCTACATCTTTTCCATAAAACTTAATTAATCCCCCTTTTCTATCATATATCTTACTTGTATCGACTTTTTTATCATCCAATAAAGCAATCAAATCAACTAACTTGAAAGTAGAACCTGGCTCGTGAGCCTCTTTTATGGCATAATTTTCAGTTTCATAATAAGTATCCCCTGAAGCGGATTTACCTAAATTAGAAATCGCTTTTATTTGACCGGTTTTGGTTTCCATAACTACTACGCAACCGTGCTCTGCATTATATTCTTGCAATTGTTTCAATAAAGCATGGTGCGCAATGTCTTGTATGTAAACATCTAAACTTGAAATAACATCATATCCATCTTGTGGATCCACAACATTTACATCTCTAATTGGTTTCCATTGCCCTTTTGCAATTTTTTGCTTTAAGATTTTACCATCTTTTCCGTTTAAATATTTCCCAAAAGCCCCTTCAATACCAACTTGTTTTCTTACTCCGTCTTGATTAATTTTATCGTAACCAATAGTTCTTTCAGCAATTTGACCAATAGGATGAACTCTAACAGGTTTTTGCTCTACTATTATTCCTCCTTTATTTGAACCTTTTTCAAACAATGGAAACGCTTTAATTTTTGAATACTCAGTGTAGCTTAATTTTTCAGCGATAAGCGTATAACGATTTTTAGTATTACGAGCTTTTCTTAAAATAGCTTCATAATAAGAACTTGGTTTGCCAAATAATCTTCCTAATTTTTCAGAAAGTGGTTTTACATTTTTTTCAAAAACCTCTTCTTTTGGAACTACTGCATCAAAACGGATGGTATAATTTGGAATTGATGTAGCTAATAAACTGCCATCAGATGAATAAATATTTCCTTTATTCGCGCGAATAACACACATTTTAACCGTAAGATCTTTAGCTATTTTTCGATAATGTGCACCATGAACCCACTGTATATTAGTCAGTTTTAATGTAATTGCCGTAGCCATCAAAAAGATCACTAATGCAACTAAATAAATACGGTAAGAGGTGTTTTTATCTTCTATTGCCATAACTTATCGAAGAAACTTTTTTCTTTAGTTGTTTTAACTTTTATCTTAACTGGAGGTACCTGAGACGGAACAACTCCTCTTGATTTCATTTTTTCAGAAACAGTAGATTCCATTCTCAATTTCATTAATTCGGATCTTCTGTCTACAAATTCAGATCGTAATTCTTTAACTTCATTAGTTAGATCTGCAATTCTGAATATTTTCTGATCGTATTGATGTGAATTTGCAATCATAATGATTGCTAAAACCACTATAAAAAGTATAAATCGCCAATTTTTGGTAGCATCTTCATTAACAAGAAATCTTGCTTTTAATAAGTTGAATACTCCGCCTTTCATAATTGCATTTATGTATTTATCTGTAACTTAATTTAAAAACTACTTCTTTTCTGCTATTCTTAACTTGGCACTTCTGGCTCTGTTATTTAGCTTTATTTCGGCTTCTGTTGGGACAATAAGTTTCTCAATAATCCTGAAAGGAACTGAGAAATTTCCAAAGAAATCGCGTTCTGGCTCCCCTTCAAATAAGCCATTTTTCATGAATCTTTTCACCAATCGATCTTCTAATGAATGGTAAGAGATAACACTCAACCTTCCTTCTGGCTTCAAAATTTCTAGAGATTGCTCTAAAAATTCTTTCAAAACCTCCATTTCCTGATTCACTTCAATTCGAACTGCCTGATATATTTGCGCAAGAATTTTATTCTTAAATTGTTCAGGCAAATATTTATTCAAAACTATTTTTAACTCGTCTGTCGTTTTAATCGTAGCTCTTTCCCTTGCTTCTACAATAGTTC
Source organism: Flavobacterium psychrophilum (assembly GCA_945872875.1). Classification (GTDB taxonomy): domain Bacteria; phylum Bacteroidota; class Bacteroidia; order Flavobacteriales; family Flavobacteriaceae; genus Flavobacterium; species Flavobacterium psychrophilum_N. The sequence continues at coordinate 2,191 of CAMCBB010000030.1, read as the reverse complement.
TTGCTATAGCTGGAGCCGCTTTCAACTCGCCATAATCTAGAAACACACGCTTTAAGTTGGCTTCGTCATATTCATTAATCACCTTGCTAGCATCCAGCTCGTTTCTTTTACTCATTCGCATATCTAAATCGGCATCAAAACGAGTAGAAAAACCTCTTTCAGGAACATCAAACTGATGTGAAGAAACTCCTAGATCGGCTAATATTCCGTCCACTTGCTTCACACCGTGAAATCTCAAAAAACGTTTTATGTATCTAAAATTCTCCTGTATTAATGTAAATCTATCGTCTGGTAAGGCGTTTTCCCAAGCATCTTCATCTTGATCAAATGCAAACAATTTTCCGTTTGCGCCAAGTCGAGTTACTATTTCTTTTGAATGTCCGCCGCCGCCAAAAGTTACATCAACATAAATTCCATCTGGTTGAATATTTAAACCATCTACCGTTTCTTTAAGTAAAACTGGGTTATGATATTCCATCCACATCGTCTTTTACATCACCCATTACTTCTTCTGCCAAGTTGGCAAAATCAACTACCGAATCATCAATAGCTTTTTCGTAAAGAGCTTTATCCCATATTTCAATGATATTCACTGCAGATGAAAGAACGATGTCTTTATTAATTTGTGCAAAACCAGTTAAATCCTTCGGAACTAATAATCGCCCGAGTGCATCTATTTCAACCACTTTTACACCTGCAGTAAAACGACGAATAAAATCATTATTCTTTTTTACAAATCGATTCAACTTGTTGATTTTCTGCATCATTAACTCCCATTCTTTCATTGGATAAAGCTCCAAACAAGGTTGAAAAACAGAACGCTTCAAGACAAATCCGTCTTGAAGAGAGGCAGCCAATTGCTTCTTGAAAGGCGCTGGCAACAACAGCCTTCCTTTAGCATCTACTTTACACTCATATGTTCCTATTAATGAATTCAAAAAACTAATTATTTAATGATATGAAGCAAAAATATAAAATAATTTACCACCTTTTACCACTTTCTACCACATTGTTAATAAGTTTTTGAAATTACCTAATTTTTGACAATTAATATTGGTCGAATTATTAATGATTATTAATTAAATTGATGTGATTTGCTAAAAATTAGCACTTATTTAAGTTATAATTCAGAATTAATTACGAAAAATACAATATGATAAAAGTGGGAATGATTTATATACCATTTTAATAAGTAGTTGAAATAATGAAGATTAAATAAATTTGTAGTTAATACTACCGAAGCCCAACAAAAACAATAGTTTTCACTAATTTAATTTTCAAAAAATAGGATTTTTATATTAAAAGTTTATATTTGTATCACTATAGAAAAAGCGAGTAAAATATGGACGGTATCATAAAAAAAGAAGGGAGATACAGTTATCTAGAAATTGGCGAAGGAACACCTATTGTAATCCTTCATGGGTTGATGGGGGGCTTAAGTAACTTTGATGGAGTAGCCAATTATTTTTCTACTAGAGGTTACAAAGTGGTTATCCCTGAATTACCTATTTATACTCAAAATCTTTTAAAAACTAACGTTAAAGCATTTGCAAAATATGTAAAGGATTTTATCACTTTTAAAAAATTTGAGCGCGTTATTTTATTAGGAAATTCACTGGGTGGACATATTGCTTTATACCATACTAAAATGTATCCTGAGAAAATGCTTGGACTAGTAATAACAGGAAGCTCTGGACTTTACGAAAGCACCATGGGTGACAGTTACCCTAGAAGAGGTGATTATGAATACATACAGAAAAAGGCCGAAGCCGTTTTTTATGACCCTAAAATTGCCACAAAAGAAATTGTAGACGAAGTTTATGCCATGGCAAATGACCGAATAAAATTAATTAAAACGCTTACTATTGCCAAAAGTGCCATAAGACATAACATGGCTAAAGATTTGCCTAAAATTCATGTTCCTACCTGCATCATTTGGGGTAAAAACGACACCGTAACTCCCCCAGAGGTTGCGCTTGAATTTGATCGATTATTGCCTAATTCCACTTTATATTGGATTGACAAATGTGGTCATGCAGCCATGATGGAACATCCAGATGAATTTAACAGATTACTAGAAGTGTGGCTGCACGAGAAAAGTGAAACTTTAAAAGACACCACTTCAACCAAGTAATAAAATGAAAATAAATACTGCAGAATTTATTATAAGTAACTCTGATGTTTCTAAATG
>CAMCBB010000029.1 GCA_945872875.1 Flavobacterium psychrophilum | reverse complement strand
ATTGCATAATACAATTTCGGGTTGGTATTTACGAATCATCTCAATGATTTTTAATTGATGTGCTTCATCATTCACAAAGAAACCATCACGCATGTCTAAATTTTCACGAACAGAAACTCCCAACAGTTGTGTTGCTTTTTCTGATTCAGCATTTCGAATAGCAACCGAACCTCGGGTACCCAATTCTCCACGCGTTAAATCAATGATTCCCACTTTTTTACCAAAGCTAATTTCTTTAGCAATAGTTCCGCTACATCCTAATTCCACATCATCGGGGTGAGCCCCAAAAGCTAAAATATCTAATTTCATATTTTATAATTTAATGCTAATTTAGACAATCCTAAATTAATTCAATATACTTTTTAAGGTTTGTGCTTTATTTACCGTTTCGAAAAACTCTTTTTCAGGTTGACTTCCGCTATTGATTCCACATCCTACAAATAATTTAGCTATCGCAGGACCATCATTTGTTTCGACTTTCATACAGCGTAAATTTACATACAAATCAAAATTTCCATCTTGATTCCATTCTCCTAAATAACCTGCATAATACTCCCTATAGTATCCTTCATTTGCAGAAATAAACTCAAGCGCTTCTGTTTTAGGAAAACCACATACAGCCGGTGTTGGATGTAATAATTCAAGGATGTTTGGAACATTTACCTCCGACTCAAATTGTGCCTCAATATCGGTTTTAATATGAACTATTGAACCCGCTTGAAAAGTATAAGGTTCTGATTTTGCAACTTCAGCCCCACAAGATTTTAAAGCATCAACAATATATTCGGTAACCGTTTTTTGTTCGTTAATTTCTTTTTCTTCCCAAACAATATTTTTAATATCCGAAGATAATTGAGTTCCAGCTAAAGAAACGGTTTGAACTTTATTTTGATTTGATTTCAATAACTGCTCTGGTGTAGCTCCCATCCAAAGTCCAATCTCAGAATGATAAAAGCAATAACGAAAGGAATTGGTATATTTTGATACTAAAGAAGAGAACACTTTTTTAATAGTAAAATTTGATAATTCAACTACTTCATTTCTTGATAAAACTACTTTTTCAAAAGTTCCAGAATTTATTTCTTTAAGCGCTTTTTCTACAAGAGATTCAAAATTTACTTTAGCTAATATATCCACTTCATATACTTTGTCGCTATTTTGATATGCTTCAAAATTCGAAATCGATTCAATATAAACATCAGATTCCTGTTCTGGAATTCCATATTTTGAATTTGAATCAAAGGAAACAAATGCAAAGCCCGATTTAATTTGATCTAAAGCATGTAATTGATTATTTCGTTGGAAAAGTGCAATTAGTTTGTTGCTATTGGGTTTACAATAACAAACAAATGGCAATTTTGAATCAAAATGTTCCTGAATTTTTTGAATTAATCGACTCATTATCTTCTGGATAATACCATATTTGTCAATTTGCAAAGCGAAATTAACTTATCATTTTCATCAACAATTCTAATTTCCCAAAGGTGAATACTGGCGCCTTTATGCAATATTTTAGCAGTGGCAGTAACCAATCCTTCGCGTTTACTTCTAACATGATTGGCCGAAATTTCAATTCCACGAACTTCTTGTTTTTCGGGATTGATAAACATTAAGGATGCGGCACTACCAACACTTTCAGCAAGAGCAACTGATGCTCCACCGTGAAGAATACCCATTGGCTGATGCACTCTAGGATTTACAGGCATTGTAGCAACTAGATAATCATCCCCAGCATCAACATATTCTATTTCTAGGGTTTGCATTAAAGTGTTATTAGACCACTCTTTGCATAATTTCAGCATTTGTTCTCTATCGAAAGCCATGGTAATTTTTTTTTTGCAAAATTACTAATTTTATAGTCACAAACTAATTAAACGATTATTGCGTTATTAGTTAGCCGAAATGCTTTTTGATTTTTCAAATAAATACCTACATTTACCAAATTAGAAAATAAGATATGCGTAAATTACTTTTATTACTTATTGCTGGCTTAGCCATTTCATTGACTTCCTGCAGAAATGACTTTGCTTTTGAGCCAAGTACAGGAGGATTAGAATTCTCTAAAGACACCGTGTATTTAGATACTGTTTTCACCAATATTGGTTCAAGCACCTACACTTTAAAAGTATTTAATAAGAGTGATAAAGATATTTCTATTCCTAAAATTCAACTAGGCAAAGGATTAAATTCGAAATACCGAATTATGGTGGATGGTATGACTGGAGATGTTGGAGCACAAGGAAAAATATTTAGTAATGTAGAATTATTGGCCAAAGATAGTTTGTTCATTTTTGTAGAAGTTACTGCTGATGTTGCAAGCGCTAATCCAACAGATTTCTTATATACAGATCAAATTCAATTTACTAATATTAGTGGTGCTCCACAAACAGTTGAATTGGTTACATTAATTCAGGATGCCTACTTTATTTATCCAAACAGAACACAAAATCCGGACAATACCTATACTTATGAAGGAATCAATTTAGGTAATGATGACGAGAATTTACCGGTTACTATTACCGGAAGCACCTTAAACCATAATGATCCAAATAATAATGATGAGTATTTATGGGGTAACGACAAACCCTATGTGATTTATGGCTATGCTTTGGTTCCAGATAACGAAACCTTAAATGTTAGTAGCGGAGCTCGAGTTCATTTTCATGCCAATTCCGGTTTAATTATTGCAAAAAACGCTACGCTTAGAATAAATGGTTTGCCTTCTCCTACAAATGATCCAGAAGATTTGAGTAAAGAAGTTATTTTTGAAGGCGATCGTTTAGAACCAAATTATTCGGATGTTCCTGGACAATGGACCGCAATTATTAACTTCTCAAATTCCAATAATAACCTGATTGAACATCTTACATTAAAAAATGCTACTGTTGGAATATTATCAAACAATTTAGCGTTAACAACTGACAATTCATTTACTAAAATGACTATCAAAAATTCACAAATTTATAATTGTTCAAATTTTGGAATATTAGGAAGATCAGCACAAATTACTGCAGATAATTTAGTAATTAATTACTCCGGTCAAGCAAATTTAGCAGCTACTTTTGGCGGTACTTATACTTTTACTAATTGTACTTTTAATAACAATTGGAATAGCTCAAAACAAGCGGCCGTTTTATTAAATGATTATTTAGAAACAGATACCGCATACTTAACAAAAGCAACCACTACAACATTAACGAATTGTATCGTTTACGGTTCCAATAGCACTGAGATTTCATTAGAGAAAAAAGGCGTTTCCTTTACGACCAATTTTTCGAATTGCTTATTTAAAGTAAATGATCAAAGTAATGTTCTTGCCTCAAATCCTTTATATGATAGTATTCGTTTGGAACAAAATGGCAATAAAAAGAATCTGAATCCTAAGTTTAAAAATCAAGCTAAGAACCAAATGTGGCCAACGGAAAGTTTATTTGCAATAATTCCGCCAGCAATTTCGAGTCCATTTGATATTCTTAACAAACCGAGAAACGCAACAAATACTACTATTGGTGCCTACCAATTTATAGCCAATTAAAAGCAAGCCCTGTTTAGGGCTTTTTTTTTCAAAATTGTCGAAAACCCGTTAAAAACTATTTAAAACTCCTTTTGTTGCTTTTAATTTTTAAACTAAATTTGCATACACAACAAAAGGACAATTTTTAAATTGTCACTTACAACACAACAATAAAATGATTCACTTTTTCGGAAACGAAAGCGCTACTTTTTTTGCCGTTCAATCGAGCGAAAACCAACTATCAGCTGCAACTATCTCTAAATTAAATTGGCTTTTTGGTAATGCTACAAAAATTGAGAAATCCGTGCTTGCGGATTTTTTTGTTGGTCCTAGAGCCGCAATGGTAACTCCTTGGAGTACCAATGCCGCAGAGATCACTCAAAATATGGGTATCTCTGGAATTATTAGAATTGAAGAATTCGAAAAAGTTACTGCAGATTATTCGCAGTTTGATCCAATGCTTTCGCAAAAATATTCCGAGTTAAATCAAGATATTTTCACCATTAATATTGCACCAGAAGCTATTTTAGAAATAGAAAATATAGCTCAATATAACCAACAAGAAGGTTTGGCTTTAAGCGCTGAAGAAGTAGAGTATTTAGAAAACCTTTCCAAAAAACTAAATCGAAAATTAACTGATTCCGAAGTGTTTGGTTTTTCACAAGTGAATTCTGAGCACTGCCGTCACAAAATATTTAATGGAACTTTTATTATTGATGGAGAAGAAAAACCAACTTCTTTATTCAAATTAATTAAGAAAACATCGGCAGAAAATCCAAATGACATTGTTTCTGCTTACAAAGATAATGTGGCTTTTATCAAGGGCCCAAGAGTGGAACAATTTGCTCCTAATAGAGCCGACCAACCCGATTATTACACCAAAAAAGAATTTGATTCGGTACTTTCATTAAAAGCAGAAACACATAACTTTCCTACTACAGTTGAACCATTTAATGGTGCGGCAACAGGATCTGGAGGAGAAATTAGAGACCGTCTTGCAGGTGGTCAAGGCTCTTTACCGTTGGCAGGAACTGCCGTTTACATGACTGCCTATTCTAGATTGAATGAAGGCAGAAATTGGGAAACTGGAATGCAAGAAAGAAAATGGTTGTATCAAACACCAATGGATATTTTAATCAAAGCATCTAATGGTGCTTCCGATTTTGGAAATAAATTTGGTCAACCCCTAATCACTGGATCTATTTTAACTTTTGAACACGAAGAAAACAACCGCAAATTGGGTTATGATAAAGTAATAATGCAAGCCGGTGGAATTGGTTACGGAAAAGCAGCGCAAGCTCAAAAACACGAACCAACTACGGGTGATAAAATTGTAATTCTTGGTGGTGAAAATTACAGAATTGGAATGGGTGGTGCCGCAGTATCTTCTGCAGATACGGGTGCTTTTGGATCGGGAATTGAATTAAATGCAATTCAAAGATCAAACCCTGAAATGCAAAAAAGAGCAGCCAATGCCATTCGTGGATTGGTTGAAAGTGATAAAAATCCTATTGTTTCAATTCATGATCATGGTGCAGGTGGACATTTAAATTGTTTATCAGAACTAGTGGAAGCAACCGGAGGATTAATTGATTTAGACAAATTACCTGTTGGAGACCCTACCCTTTCTGCAAAAGAGATTATCGGTAACGAAAGCCAAGAAAGAATGGGATTGGTTATTGGTGAAAAAGATATTGATACTTTGCAGCGCATTGCCGATAGAGAACGCTCGCCAATGTATCAAGTTGGGGAAGTAACAGGAAACCATCGTTTTACTTTTGAAAGTAAAAAAACAGGTGCAAAACCAATGGATTTTGCGCTCGAAGACATGTTTGGAAGTTCGCCTAAAACCATTATGGCAGACAATACTGTTGTAAGAAATTACAATGAATTAAGTTATTCTCAAGAAAATTTTCCATCCTATTTAGAAAACGTATTAAAACTAGAAGCAGTAGCATGTAAAGATTGGCTTACCAATAAAGTTGACCGTTGTGTTGGCGGTAAAGTTGCCAAACAACAATGTGCTGGTCCGTTACAATTGCCTTTAAACAATGTTGGGGTAATGGCGTTGGATTACAATGGAAAAGAAGGTATAGCAACAACTGTAGGCCACGCTCCTATTTCGGCATTAATCGATCCGAAGGCAGGAAGTAGAAATGCCATTGGTGAATCTTTAAGTAACATCGTTTTTGCTCCATTAAAAGACAATTTAAAAAGTGTTTCACTTTCGGCAAATTGGATGTGGGCTTGTAAAAATGAAGGAGAAGATGCTCGTTTGTATGAAGCAGTAGAAGCTTGTTCTGAATTTGCAATTGAATTAGGAATCAATATTCCAACAGGAAAAGATTCGCTTTCAATGAAACAAAAATATCCAAATGATGAAGTGATTGCACCTGGAACGGTAATTATTTCAGCTGCAGGAAATTGTTCTAATATTACTAAGGTAGTTGAGCCTGTTTTACAACATAATAAGGGTTCTATTTACTATATTAATTTATCGCAAGATGAACACAAATTAGGCGGAAGCTCGTTTGCACAAACTTTGAATAAAATTGGTGAGGCAACTCCTACAATTAAAGATGCAGCCTTTTTCAAAAATGCATTTAATACGATACAAGTCCTAATTAAAGACAGGCAAATTGTTGCCGGTCATGATATTGGAAGTGGTGGATTAATTACTACTTTATTAGAATTGTGTTTTGCAGATGTAAATTTGGGAGCAAAAATTGATTTTGATTCAATAAATGAAAAAGATTTAATCAAACTTTTATTTTCTGAAAATATTGGTGTGGTTCTTCAGGCAAAAGACGATGCTACTTTTGAAAAAGCATTTGAAGGTTTGGAAATTTTTAAAATTGGATCGGTTACTGAAAGTGCTATTTTAGAAGTTGGAAGCTGGAAATTAGATATAAATAACTATAGAAAAATATGGTTTGAAACTTCTTATTTATTAGATCAAAAACAAACAAAAAATAACAAGGCAACAGAGCGCTTTGAGAATTTTGATAAACAAAAATTAGACTATAAATTCCCAGTACATTTTACAGGAAAAGCACCAATTATTCCAAATAACGCACGTCCTAAAGCTGCTATTATTAGAGAAAAAGGGAGTAATAGTGAGCGTGAGATGGCAAATGCAATGTATTTGGCTGGATTTGATGTTAAGGATGTACACATGACCGATTTAATCTCGGGAAGAGAAACCTTAGAAGACATTCAATTTATTGGAGCCGTTGGAGGATTCTCGAATTCAGATGTATTGGGGTCTGCTAAAGGTTGGGCTGGTGCCTTTTTATACAACGAAAAAGCCAAAACCGCTTTACAAAACTTTTATAAAAGAGAAGATACCTTATCTGTTGGAATCTGTAATGGATGCCAATTGTTTATGGAATTAGAATTGATCAATCCAGAACATGAAATTCATGGAAAAATGCGTCATAACGATTCTCAAAAACACGAAAGTATTTTTACTTCTGTAAAAGTTCAAGAAAACAATTCGGTGATGCTTTCATCATTAGCAGGAAGCACTTTAGGTGTTTGGGTATCGCACGGAGAAGGAAAATTCAATTTACCTTACGAAGAAAATCAATATCATATTGTTGCAAAATATGGCTACGAAGGTTATCCAGCAAACCCGAATGGATCTGACTATAACACGGCAATGCTTTGTGATAAAACCGGAAGACATTTAGTAATGATGCCGCATATTGAGCGTTCTACTTTCCCTTGGAACTGGGCGTATTATCCAAGTGATAAAATAGACGAAGTTTCGCCATGGATTGAAGCATTTGTAAATGCTAGATTATGGGTTGAAAAAGTAAATTCGAAGTAATTTACTCCTCAAAACTTTCATCTTTAAAGCCAATTAAGTACAACTTATTTTTGGCTCTTGTCATTGCGGTATACAGCCAACGAATGTAATCTCTATCGATGCCATCTGGTAAATAGGGCTGCTCAATAAAAACAGTATCCCACTGCCCTCCTTGACTTTTATGGCAAGTAATGGCATAAGAGAATTTGACTTGCAAGCTATTGAAATACTCGTTGTTTTTTACTTTTTGAAACTTCGCATATTTAGAAGTTAGATGCTCGTAATCTTTTTGAACTTCGGTATAAAGTGCATTAGATTGCTCATAAGTTAGTGAAGGTGATTCACTTTTAAGTGTATCCAAAATCAATACAGTTTCAAACGGAATCTGATTTGGATAATCGACCATTCTGATTTTAACTTTAGCAAAATTAAAACCGTATAATTCTTTAAAACTGTATATTTCTAATACTTCAATAATGTCGCCGTTTGCAATAAAACCGGCTTCATCTTTTTCTTTCAGCCAAAAATAATTGTTCTTAACAACCATCAAATAATCTCCAACAGACAAATCACTTTCTTTATCAAGAATTTTTAACCTAATTTGTTCGTTGTATTGATTGGCTCTTTTATTGGAACGCACAATGAAAGCCGTGTCTTCAATAGAATAATTGCTATACGCTTGATTAATGGCATCTTGAATATCATAACCATCGGTCAATCGAACAATATCTTTGAATCCAGAAAGTTTAAATTTGAATTCCGTAATAAACGAATCTTTCAACAACTCTCGCAATTCGGTTGCATTATATAAAACCCCTGAGTTCAATTCTTGTCGCATAACTTCATCCAACTCAATTGAATCTACTTTTTTATCAAAGCCCAGTTCTAAAGTATCCGTATTTAAAGCTGGTGAAATATCCATTCCTACCGGCGGTAATTGAGCACTATCACCTAGCAAAATCATTTTACAATTCTCACCGCTATATACATAAGATATTAAATCATCGAGAAGACTTCCATTTTCAAACAATTTACTTTCAATACTTTGATCAGAAATCATAGAGGCCTCATCAATAATGAAGATGGTGTTTTTGTGTTTGTTTTGCTGCATCGTAAATGAAACTCCACCTCCACTCGATTTTTTAGGGAAATATATTTTTTTATGAATCGTAAATGCCGGCTTATTCGAATAATTTGCAATAACCTTTGCTGCTCTTCCCGTTGGGGCAAGTAGCACATATTTTTTATTAATTTCTACTAAATTATTTACAATGGTAGAAATCACCGTTGTTTTTCCGGTTCCTGCATATCCTTTTAATACAAAAATAGAATCATTGGATGGCGATTCTAAAAAAGCGGCAATTTTTTGAAAAAAAAGTTCCTGCTTAACCGTTGGGTTAAATGGAAAATTGCTGGATAATATGGAATAAAAATTCTTCAAAAATTATATAAATAAACAAGATGTAAAGATATAGGATTAAAAGGCAAATTCAATATCCTAAATTACATCAATTGACAAATATTGATTTTTTCTTCGTAAGTTTGCTGAGTCATAAAAACAAACATGTCGAACAGTATTATTGATAAAACCTACAAAAAATTAGCTATCCAAGTTGCCTTGGATGGGTTGTCTTTTGGCGTTTTTGATACTTTAAATTCTACACCTCTTTTATTAAAACATGTTCCGTTTTCCAATTCACAACGCAGTGCGAAGATTGAAGAGATCATGGAATTGGTTTATCATGACAATCCCGAATTGAAGCACCACTATGATGAAATAGCAATTATTCACAGTAATAATTTATCAACTTTTGTCCCAACGGCGCTATTTGACGAGGAATTTATAGGTAGCTATCTTCAATACAATACGAAGGTTTTTGAAACCGATTTTTTCACTTATGATGCTTTAGAAAATTATGAAATGAATCATGTTTATATTCCGTATGTAAATATGAATAATTTCTTTATTGATCAATATGGTTCATTTGATTACAAGCACGCACACACCATTTTGGTTTCAAAATTATTAGATTTATCTAAAAATAAAGAAGAACGCAAAATGTTCGTTAATGTTAGTGAAAGTCATTTTGAAATCATCGTGGTTCAAAATCAAAAACTTCTATTATTTAATTCATTTGAATATAAAACTCCCGAAGATTTTATCTACTACATTTTGTTTACTGCAGAGCAACTGCAACTTAATCCTGAAAACTTTCAATTAGAATTACTTGGAACTATTAAGGAAGAAGATGCCTATTACAAAATTGCTTTTCAATACATTAGAAATGTTTCTTTATTGGATGTATCTGATAAGAAAAACACTTTTACAGATTCTGAAAACAGAGAATTTTTTATCCTTATCCACTCGTGAGAATCATATCTGGCAAATACAAAGGCCGAAGAATCACTGCTCCAAAAAACCTTCCGGTAAGACCAACTACCGATATGAGCAAAGAAGCCTTGTTTAATATTTTAAATAACCATTTCAATTTTTCAGAATTAAAAATTCTTGATTTATTTTCTGGAACTGGAAATATCAGCTACGAATTTGGGTCTCGAGGTTGTGAAGATATCACCAGTATTGATGGTGATATGGGTTGTGTAAATTTTATTAAAAAAACAGCCAAAGAATTCGACTTGAATATTACTGCTATAAAAAGTGATGTTTTTAAATTCCTAGAAAAACACAAATCGAGTTACGACATTATTTTTGCCGATCCACCTTATGGAATGGAACAAAAAGAATTTGAAAAATTAATTGAACTAGTTTTTGAAAGTAATCTTTTAGACGATGAAGGCATGCTTATTGTTGAGCATTCAAAGCATACCAAATTGAATCATTTGGAGCACTTTTCATTTGAAAAAAATTACGGTGGATCTGTTTTTACATTCTATGAATTAGAATCGGAAGAAGAAACAGAATAAAAAAAGCAGACCTATAAGCCGGATTCTGTCACTGATAAATCAGCGCCTTATCATTTATCTAGGCTTGCAATTACTCACAAGCTCCATCTTTCTACCCTTCGACAACGGACGAGTAATCCTTAAATGTCGATATACTTGAAATTTCACCGCATAGAGTTTACCTGGTTTCACTACAGCATTACCTGTACCTGCTTTCTGTTGCACTTGTCCTAATTTCGATAAATCGAAACCGACGGGTGTTACCCGCTATGCTACTCTGTGGTGTCCGGACTTTCCTCTCTTCATTTCTGAACAGCGATAAGGCGGTCTGCGGTGCAAAGATAGGTTTTTAGATTTGTTATTAGAGACTAATCGAGCGAAAACTCTTTTCCGTCTTCGGCAAGATGGACCGATGGAAATATCGTTTGCGCCTCTTCTTTAAAGAGTTCAATACTGTTATATCTCGTAGAATAATGACCTAAAATGAGGTTTTTGACTTGGGCTTTACTTGCTATCGTTGCAGCTTGCTTTGCGGTAGAATGCATCGTTTTTTCAGATAATGCTTCTTCACTTTCCAAAAAAGTACTTTCGTGATATAAATAATCTACGTTTTGAATAATCGGAATAATCTTTTCATCGTATTTCGTGTCACTGCAATACGCATACGATTTTACAGGCAAGGGTGGAAAAGATAATTCTGAATTTGGAACAATCGTTCCGTCTTCAAGGGTAACATCCCCGCCAAACTTTATTTTATTAAAATAAACCTTATCAATAGAATAGTTTTCAATCGTTTCAAAATTTAACTTTCGTTCAATATTTTTCTCTTGAAATAAAAATCCATTTGTATAAATGCGATGACTTAGCGGAATGGTTTTTACAATTACCTTTTCATCTTCAAAAACGGTAACCGATTCTTTTGAAGTCAATTCGTGAAAATAAAGATTGTATCCAGAATAAGAATCTGAGGCTCTTAATTGCAGTAAAATAATTTCTTTAATCCCCTTTGGTCCATATATATGCAAATCATTTTCGCGGTTTAATAACATAAAAGTCGATATCAAACCAATGAGACCATAAAAATGATCTCCATGCAAATGGGAAATAAAAATGTTATTGATTTTAGAAAACTTGATTTTGCTTTTACGTAATTGCACTTGAGTACCTTCGGCGCAATCAATTAAGAATACTCTGTTTTTAATTTCTAAAACCTGAGAAGTTGGATTGGATAAAGTCCTCGGTGTAGCGGCATAACAACCCAATATAGTTAGTTTCATGTGATTTCTATTTTATATATAAAAACTAACTATTCAAATTATTTATTCGTTTTTATTTACAATTTTACCTAATCGTATAACTTGAACAATAACATAAATTAATAACAATGTGTTTACTCCTATTTTGAGAAAATCTAACTCCTGCGTTTTAATTCCTTTTATTAAGCGACTTGCTAACAAATAGGTCAAAATAAATAAAACTGCGACATAAATATAAAAAACCATTTTGTTATTAATTTTCATAGCAATAAATTAAAATCCTAAATCGCGTTCTATTTCTTCCATTTCAATAATATCATGTGCTTCTTGTATAGAAGGAACCACCATAATTTGTGCTGGAACAGCATTAAAATCAATATCCGAAGCCACGATAACAATGGATTTTTTATTACTGCTGTGCGTTTTTACTAATTCGGAAAACAATTTTATATCTGAAAGCGCTACATTTTTATCATGAGTAACATCCAAAATTAAATTCTGACTTTTATAACTTCCCTGTTCATGAGTAAGTTTATTTAGAAAATTCTGAATATCACCTTGAGTATCTTTAATAATTGTAGTATGCCCTTTTTGATCTATTTTCATGGATGAATTGTTATTGTTTTATTTTGGATGCCAATAAATAGATTACTGCCATTCGTATTGCAACTCCGTTTTCAACTTGATCCAAGATTACCGATTGTTGTGAATCCGCAACATCCGAGGTAATTTCAACTCCGCGGTTAATTGGGCCCGGGTGCATGATAATAATTTCTTTGTTTAATGAATCTAACAAAGCTTTATCTACTCCATATTGTTGGGCGTATTCTCTAGTTGAAGGAAAATAATTCACATCCATTCTTTCGTTTTGCACACGCAACATATTAGCAACATCACACCATTCTAGTGCTTTGCGAAGATTAGGTTCTACAGTAACACCAAGGCTTTCAATGTATTTCGGAATTAAGGTTTTGGGACCACATACTTTTACTTCAGCACCTTGCATTTGCAGGGCATAAATATTGGATAATGCAACACGCGAATGTAAAATATCACCCACAATTACTACTTTTTTTCCAGCTACTTCACCAAGTTTTTCTCTTATAGAAAAACTATCCAACAACGCTTGAGTTGGGTGCTCGTGTGCTCCATCTCCAGCATTTACTATACTTGCGTTTACATTTTGAGATAAGAAATAAGCAGCTCCAGGATTGGCATGGCGCATTACCACCATATCTACTTTCATAGAAAGTATGTTATTTACCGTATCAATAAGCGTTTCTCCTTTTTTAACTGAAGACTGCGCAGTTGAAAAACTAATTACATCTGCCGAAAGTCTTTTTTGCGCTAATTCAAAAGATAATTTGGTACGAGTACTGTTTTCAAAAAATATATTAGCGATAGTTATATCTCGTAATGAAGGGACTTTTTTAATAGGTCTATTGATTACTTCTTTAAAGTGATCGGCGGTTTCAAATATCAAATCAATATCTTCTTTAACTAAATATTTAATTCCTAATAAATGGTTTACACTTAATTCTTTCATAAATCTATTCTTTAATCAAATAAACGGCATCTTCTCCTTCTTTTTCTAGCCAGCAAACTTTCACTTTTTCGCCATTAATAGCATCTACTTGTCTACCTCTATAATCGGGTTGGATTGGTAAATGACGACTGAATCTTCTATCTATTAAGGTTAGTAATTCTACTTCTGTTGGACGACCAAATGATTGAATCGCGGTTAAAGCTGCATTGATACTTCTACCGGTATATAAAACATCGTCGATGAAAACGACTTTTTTATTTTCTACCAAGAAATCAATTTGGGTTATATTAGCTTCCAAGGGTTTTTCACCTCTACGGAAATCATCTCTAAAAAAGGTAATATCTAAAAATCCAAGGCAAATATTATTTATTTGATACTCAGATTCTAAAATTTGCTTTATGCGTTGGGCTAAATATTTACCTCGAGGTTGTAAACCAATTAGTACTGTATTTGAAAAATCAAGATGTTTTTCGATTAACTGACAGGCCAAACGATTTAAGATGATAGTAACTTCTTTGGAAGTGAGCAATATTTTTTGACTCATAATGAAGCGTTGTTTGGTGTGTAAAAGTAATAAAAAATAATAAATAGACCTAAAAAAAATCCTTTTACTGGAATAAAAGGACTTTTAAGATACCGAAACATTTGAAAATAAAAATTATTTGTTAATCCAATTAACTATTTCTTGATCTGTTGGAAGCACCCGTGGTAGTATTACTTTCTCTAATTCACCTTTTTCATTAATCAAATATTTTTGAAAATTCCATTCTACTTCACTGTCTTGTAATCCGTTTTTTGATTTTTGAGTTAAAAACTGATAAACAGCACACATATCACCTCCTTTTACAGACACTTTTTCCATCATTGGAAAAGTAACTCCGTAATTTTTTTGGCAAAATTCACTAATCTCTTTGCTAGATCCTGGTTCTTGCGCAGCAAAATTATTTGCAGGAAAACCAACAACCACAAAATTGTTAGATTTATACTTTTCATAGATAGCCTCCAAATCTTTGTATTGAGGAGTTAATCCACATTTAGAAGCAGTATTTACAATTAGAATTTTCTTTCCTTTTAGCGAAGCAAAATCAAATTCATTTCCAGACAAATCGTTTACTTTATACGAATAAATTGTTTCTTTCGACATTGTATTTGTGTTTAAAGGTTTTATAACAGTAACTTCTTGTGCTTGATTTTTACAGCTAAATAGAAGACTCAATCCAAATATTAATACTAATTTTTTCATAATTATTTTTTAAAAATTTTTCGATATTTCAAATAAACAAAAGTGGAGAAAATCATATATATAACGAATATATATAAATAAATTTCTACATTTTGTTTTTCACCCGATGCATAAGAATGCATTCCGGTAAGATGGAAATTAACTCCGAAGTAAGTCATTAGAATTGATGCAAAAGCCAAAACACTCATGAAATTAAATGAGAATAAACCTCTTAAAGCTGGAACAAAACGCGCATGAATTACAAATGCATAAACCATTATACTAATAAGAGCCCATGTTTCTTTTGGATCCCAACCCCAATATCTTCCCCAACTTTCATTAGCCCATTGACCTCCTAAAAAGTTTCCGATGGTAAGCATTACCAATCCAATAGTTAATGCCATTTCATTGATATAGGTAATTTCTTTAATGTGCAAAGTCATTTTTTCTTTGTTCTTTTCGTTGGTAAATAACATTAATAATAAGGCTACCAAACCTAAAACCATTCCTAATGTAAAAGGACCATAACTTGCCACGATAACAGCAACATGTATCATCAACCAATACGAATTAAGTACAGGTTGTAAATTGGCAATAGAAGGGTCTAGCCAGTTTAAATGGGCCACCATCAAAATCATAGAAGCTACAAAGGTTCCGGAAGCAACGGTTAACTTCGATTTTCTATCAAAAGCTAAGGTGAAAAACATCGTAGCCCACGCAACATATATCATACTTTCATAAGCATTACTCCACGGTGCATGACCAGAAACATACCAACGTGCAATCAATCCTAAAGTATGCAAACCGAATAAAACTCCAACAATTATATGAAATGCATTTACTGCAATTCGAATGGGTTTGTTATTGAAAAAAATACTAACAATAACCATAATTAACATTAAGCTACCCGCTAGCATATACAACCAAAACAGATTTTTAAAAACATCGTATTTGTTTAACAAAATCTCGGAAGTTATTTGATCGTCTGATGGGCGAACCGCTTTACCATATTTTTTCTGATAATTATCCATACCTAGTAACATGGTATTTGCCAAAGTATAATCATTGGTTTTTGCTGCTTTTGCTAAAGCGTCGAAATAATAAGGCAAGGCATTTTTGATAGCATCTAAATCATTACCCATTGGATGATCTATTTCTAAAAAGGATAGCCATTTATTGTTTTTATCATTTGGTATTGGAAAGATTTTTAAAATGTTCCCACTTAATGCCGAATTTAAAATATTTACCTTTTTATCTACTTCAATAAAATCTTTTTGAAACTGGTTTGGAGTATTGGTTTTATAGGCATCATCCAAATAAGGGCTCAATTTATAATTTCCCATTTTATCAAATAGCGATCTAAAAGTCACATACTTTTCTTCTGGGTTTACCCCGATAATTTTACGAATACTATCATTACCTTTTTTAATATAAATCAAAGGCAACTCAAACCAAGCTGCAGGAAATTGAGACATCGAAATAAACACCTGATCGGAGTTCATACCTTCATAGGTTTCGCGTTTGCTTACTTTTCGAAGTAATTCTGATGAAAACGTATTTATCGGTTTCATTCTACCACCATCGTCTTGTATCACCAAGCGACCAAACTTTTCTGCTTGTGCTTCTGGTACTTTATAAGCCAAAATAGAATCTAAATAATTAAATTTAGTTTGCTTATCATGGTGCTGTGAAAAACCATTTAAAGCTCCAAGTAATAATAGTATTGAAAGCAATTTGGATTTTTTGTTTTTCACTTCTTCTAATTTTCTTTTTATATCTGCAAATCGTGTATTTTTTACAAATAATATCGCCATCATTGAAAAAAACAAGAAGAAATAACCAATATAAGTAATCATAGTTCCCCAGTAATCGTGGTTTACTGAAAGAATAGTACCTTTTTCATCTGGATCAAATGAAGATTGAAAAAAGCGATAGCCACCATGATCTAAAATATGATTCATATAAATATCGGCATTAAATTTAGATTCATTTTCCGTAACGGTTACTTTACTTTCATAAGAAGAATAACTTTTTTCGGTACCTGGATATTTATTGGCAACAAAATCATTCAATTTGATATTGAAAGGTAATGTATATACTTTACTACCAAAAAATAAAGTGTATTCTAACTTTCCTAATTTCACGACTTGGGGTTCGCCTGCAGTTCCTTTAGAACCTTTTAGTACAATATCTTTAGATTTACCCTCGGAATCAATTGTAATAATTAGTGCATCAGAAGAATTTTTTTTCTTATAATCATTACCCGAAACAATATCTTTTACTCCATTAATAGGTTGTTCTGGAAAAACAAATTGTGCACCACCAACATTATAAAGTGAACGGAAAATTAACGGTTGAACGGCATCTTTAGTAACTGTTCCTTGTAGCTTATCAGCCATACGCATAAACTGGCCGTCAAATGGTGATTCAATAGTGGTTTCAGTTACCTTTACAGTAATATTAATTGCACCTTTAGTTGGTTTATTCAACGCAAAAAGAACATTGTGGATGTTCGTAACAGTACCACCTTCTAAATAATGTTCATGACGAGAACCTCCACCCGATTCTACCATTTTAAAAAACAGCTTACCACTTGAAGTTGCTTTTATGGTGTCTTTGGCATCCATTATAAAATCTTTAAAAGAAATTTTAAATGGCGTTGAATCAAACTTATCATTTATAGCAAAATAGTTACTTGCAAATGGTGGATAAACAGCTGGAGACAATAACAACGGCTGCTCAAATACACGTCTTTTTAATTCACCATGGTATTCGCCATCTACAAAAACAGTAAGAAAATTATTGCTAGAATAAACTTGATTTGCTGTTGCTCCCTCACGAATTGGCATCATTCCTTCGTAACTTATATAACGGGTAATAAATGCTCCAAAAATGATTAACACAAATGACAAATGCAACATCAAAGTAGCCCATTTTTCTTTTTTATACAGTTGGTATCTTTTGATATTTCCTGCAAAATTTATCATAAAAAACACCATGATAACTTCAAACCACCAGGCATTATAAATCCATACTTTTGCAGTATCCGTGTTGTAATAACTTTCAATAAAAGTTCCAACTCCCATTGCAAGAGCAAAAACTAAAAACAAAACTGCCATTAATCGAGTGGAAAACAGAAAAGAAAAATACTTTTTATTCATGATAAAAACTTTAATAATAAACCTTAAATAAGGGAATACAAAAGTAAATTAAAATTGTGGATTAATAATTGTAATAAATAGCTTTTAAGTGATTTTTAAGAGGTGTTTATTTGAATATATGAATCTAATGCAAATTCAAAAAAAATGAATATTTTTACAAAATGATATCCGTAAGTATAATTGGTTCTGGAAATGTAGCTCAACATTTGATTTCAGCTTTTGAAAAAGCAGACGGTATTGAACTGGTTCAAGTTTATT
>CAMCBB010000028.1 GCA_945872875.1 Flavobacterium psychrophilum | reverse complement strand
CTGGAGCTTCTTCAACTACAGGAGCAGCAGCTTCAACAACTGGAGCTTCTTCAACTACAGGAGCAGCAGCTTCAACAACTGGAGCAGCTTCTGTTTTTTTAGCTTTACCACCACGACGGCTTTTCGCTTTTTTCTCTTCTTTTTTACCTCCGTTGTAAATTTCGTTGAAATCTACTAACTCGATCATTGCCATATCAGCGTTATCTCCTAAACGGTTTCCAACTTTGATGATACGAGTGTATCCACCTGGACGATCACCTACTTTAGCTGCTACTTCTCTGAAAAGTTCAGTAACACCATATTTATTTCTTAAGTAAGCAAAAACCACACGACGATTATGAGTAGTATCTTCTTTTGATTTTGTAATAAGTGGCTCAACAAATTGTTTAAGCGCTTTAGCCTTAGCAACAGTAGTATTAATACGCTTGTGCTCAATAAGTGAACAAGCCATATTAGCCAACATAGATTTTCTATGTCCAGTCTGTCTGCTTAAGTGATTATTTTTCTTTCCGTGTCTCATTTTAAATGCTTTTTAACTTGAATAAAGAAACTAGTCTTTATCTAATTTATATTTTGACAAATCCATTCCGAAGGTTAAATTTTTAACTGCAACTAGTTCATCTAGCTCTGTTAAAGATTTTTTACCGAAGTTACGGAACTTCATTAAATCGTGTTTATTAAAAGAGACAAGGTCTCCTAATGTATCCACTTCAGCTGCTTTAAGGCAGTTTAAAGCTCTTACAGATAAATCCATATCAACAAGCTTAGTTTTAAGCAATTGTCTCATATGTAATGATTCTTCATCATAAGAATCTGTTTGAGCAATTTCATCCGCTTCAAGAGTAATTCTCTCATCAGAGAATAACATAAAGTGGTGAATTAATACTTTGGCAGCTTCAGTTAAGGCATCTTTTGGATTAATAGATCCATCAGTTTTAATTTCAAAAACTAATTTTTCATAATCTGTTTTTTGCTCCACACGGAAATTTTCAATTGAATATTTCACGTTTTTAACTGGAGTAAAGATAGAATCTGTGAAGATTGTACCAATAGCAGCATTTTGCTTTTTGTTTTCTTCAGCAGGAACATATCCTCTACCTTTTTCAATTGTTAATTCCATATTGAAATTAACTTTTGTATCTAGATTACAAATTACTAATTCTGGATTCAATACTTGAAAACCAGAGATGAATTTTTGAAAATCACCAGCTGTAATTTGCTCTTTTCCAGTTATAGAGATAGTTACTGATTCGTTATCAATATCTTCAATTTGACGTTTAAAACGTGCTTGTTTAAGATTAAGGATAATTTCGGTAACATCTTCAACAACTCCAGGAATGGTAGAAAACTCATGCTCTACTCCTTCTATTTTAGTAGAAGTAATTGCATAACCTTCTAGAGCAGAAAGTAAAACTCTTCTTAGTGCATTACCAACTGTCAATCCGTAACCAGGTTCTAAAGGTCTGAATTCAAACTTACCTTCAAAATCGGTTGAATCGATCATGATAACTTTATCGGGTTTTTGAAAATTAAATATTGCCATAATTTAGACTAGTGTCAATTATTATTTGTTGTACAACTCTACGATTAATTGTTCTTTAATGTTTTCTGGTATTTGTAATCTTGCAGGTACCGAAACATAAGTACCTTGTTTTGTATCATTATTCCAAGTAATCCACTCATATACATGACTTGAATTAGCTAAAGAACGTTCGATAGATTCTAAAGATTTTGATTTTTCACGAACAGCTACAACATCACCAGCTTTAAGGTGGTAAGAAGGAATGTTCACTAATTCTCCGTTTACAGTAATGTGACGGTGAGAAACAATTTGACGAGCAGCTCTTCTTGAAGAAGCAATACCCATTCTAAAAACTACATTATCTAAACGAGACTCACATAATTGAAGTAGGATTTCACCAGTAACTCCTTTTGATGCAGATGCTTTTTCAAATAAGTTTCTAAATTGTTTTTCTAAAATTCCGTAAGAATATTTCGCTTTTTGTTTTTCCATTAACTGGATTGCGTATTCTGATTTCTTACCTCTTTTTTTAGCCATCCCGTGTTGTCCAGGAGGATAATTTCTTTTTTCGAATGCTTTATCAGCTCCGAAGATTGCTTCGCCAAATTTACGAGCAATTTTTGTACTAGGACCAGTATATCTTGCCATTTTAAAATTGTTTTGAAAAAGAGATTATGAATTCAGGTCAATAAATCCTTCGATAATCTTGGTTCTTTTTCTTGTTATACTATAAATTATACTCTTCGTCTTTTAGGAGGACGACATCCATTGTGAGGCATTGGAGTAACATCAATAATTTCTGTTACTTCTACTCCACTATTATGAATTGAACGGATAGCAGATTCTCTACCATTACCCGGACCTTTAACATAAACTTTTACTTTCTTAAGACCCGCTTCTAATGCTACTCTGCTACAGTCTTCAGCTGCCATTTGCGCAGCATAAGGAGTGTTCTTTTTAGAACCTCTGAATCCCATTTTACCTGCAGAAGACCAAGAAATAACTTCACCTTTTTTATTCGTTAACGAAATGATGATGTTGTTAAAAGTCGCATTAATATGAGCTTCCCCTGTAGATTCAATAATAACTTTACGTTTTTTTGTACTTGCTTTAGCCATACTATTTACTATTTAGTTGCTTTTTTCTTGTTAGCAACAGTTTTTCTTCTACCTTTTCTTGTTCTAGAATTGTTTTTAGTTCTTTGTCCTCTTAATGGAAGACCAGATCTGTGACGAATTCCTCTGTAACATCCAATATCCATTAAACGTTTAATGTTTAACGATGTTTCTGAACGAAGTTCTCCTTCAATTTTGTAATATGATACCGCATCACGAATTGCTCCGATTTGGTCATCATTCCAATCTTGAACTTTAATGTCTTGGCTAACTTGAGCTTTTTCTAAAATCTCAATTGCTCTACTTTTTCCTATTCCGAAGATATAGGTTAGTGCTATAACACCTCTTTTATTTTTAGGTACATCTACCCCTGCTATTCTTGCCATAATTATCCTTGTCTTTGTTTAAATCTAGGATTCTTTTTGTTAATAACGTATAATCTTCCTTTTCTACGCACAATCTTACATTCTGCGCTTCGTTTTTTTACTGATGTTCTTACTTTCATTTTTAATAACTTTAGTATCTGTAAGTGATTCTTGCTTTTGACAAATCGTAAGGACTCATTTCTAGTTTAACTTTGTCACCAGGTAACAATTTAATGTAATGCATACGCATTTTACCAGAGATATGAGCAATTACAACATGTCCATTTTCTAATTCTACTCGGAACATAGCATTTGACAATGCTTCAATTATTGATCCGTCTTGTTCTATTGCTGATTGTTTTGCCATAAAAAATTAAGCTGTTGCTTTTCTATTTTTACCACTCTTCATCAACCCATCATAATGCTTATTCAATAAATAAGAATTTATTTGTTGAATAGTATCAATTGCAA
The DNA here is from genome assembly GCA_945872875.1 of Flavobacterium psychrophilum. Lineage (GTDB taxonomy): Bacteria > Bacteroidota > Bacteroidia > Flavobacteriales > Flavobacteriaceae > Flavobacterium > Flavobacterium psychrophilum_N. Next base: position 14,220 of record CAMCBB010000028.1, on the reverse strand, counting down.
CTCCAACCATAATGATTAGAGAAGTTCCACCATAGAACATTGCCCATGATTGTTGTACATCTAAACTAACTACAATGGCTGGGAACACAGCAATTAAAGCTAAGAATAAGGCACCTGGAAAAGTTACTAATGACATGATTTTATCTAAGTAGTCAGCTGTTTCAACTCCTGGTTTAACACCTGGAATAAAACCACCACTTCTTTTTAAATCGTCTGACATTTTATTTGTTGGAACTGTAATTGCAGTGTAGAAGTAAGTGAAGATGATGATTAATAAGGCAAAAACCAAATTGTACCAAAATCCAAACATATTACTAAATGCTCCTGCAATAGATTGTGAAGCTTCAGATTGAGATAAACCAGCTAAAGCAGCAGGAATGAACATAATTGCTTGTGCAAAAATGATCGGCATAACACCTGACGCATTTAGTTTTAATGGTATCCATTGTCTGTTACCTCCCATCATATCTTGTTCAAAATCACCTGATGTTGTTCTTCTTGCATATTGTACTGGAATTTTTCTTGTTGCCATTACTAATAATACACAAGCAATAATTACAAGCATCCAAACTATAATCTCTAATACAAGAATCATTGGTCCACCATTATTGTTGGTAACTCTAGAGGTAAACTCTTGAATTAACGACTGTGGTAATCTTGCTAAAATACCTACCATAATTAAAAGTGAAATTCCGTTTCCAATTCCTTTATCGGTAATTTTTTCTCCTAACCACATTGCAAAAATTGTTCCTGTAGTTAAAATTAATACTGATGAGAATAAGAATGCCAAAGAATCAAATCCTAATAAGAAGGCATCCTGAGGGATAGTTTGTCTTAGGTTATAAATATAACCAGGACCTTGTAATAAAGTGATTGCAATAGTTAACCATCTTGTAATTTGGTTTAACTTTTTTCTACCACTTTCACCATCTTTTTGTAATTTCTGTAAATAAGGAATTGCAATCCCCATTAATTGAACAACAATTGAAGCAGAAATGTAAGGCATGATACCTAATGCAAATACAGAAGCTTTAGAGAAAGCACCACCGGTAAACATATCAAGAATTGATCCAATTCCTTTTTCTGTTTGACCCGTAAGCCCACCTAGCTGTGTAGCATCAATACCTGGAAGTGTTACATGAGCACCAAATCTATATACTAAAAGTAAACCTAAAGTAAATAAGATACGGTTCTTTAACTCTTCAATTTTCCAAACATTCTTAAACGATTCAATAAAATTCTTCATATAATAGAGAATTATAAGGTTACTACTTCACCACCGGCAGCTTCAATTGCAGCTTTTGCAGTAGCAGTAAATTTATGAGCAGTTACTTTTAATTTTGCTTTAAGCTCACCTCTACCTAATACTTTTACTAATTCGGTTTTGGTAGCCAAACGGTTTTCTACTAATACTGAGAAATCTACAGTATCTTTTACAATTCCGTTATCTACTAAAGCTTGAAGTGTATCTAGGTTTACACCTTGATATTCTTTTCTGTTAACATTTGTAAAACCAAACTTAGGCACACGTCTTTGAAGTGGCATTTGACCTCCTTCAAAACCAATTTTCTTAGAATAACCAGAACGAGATTTTGCTCCTTTGTGACCTCTTGCAGAAGTACCACCTTTACCAGAACCTTCTCCTCTACCTACTCTTTTGTTTTGATTGTGTGTAGAACCTTCAGCAGGTTGTAAGTTACTTAAATTCATAACTATAATTGTTATTTAACTTCCTCAACGGAAACTAAGTGTTTAACTTTATTTATCATTCCAAGGATTGCTGGATTTGAATCATGCTCCACAACCTGTCCCATTTTACGAAGACCCAAAGCCTCTAATCCTCTTTTTTGTGTAAGCGGACAGTTGATTTTGCTTCTAACTTGTTTTACTAATAATTTAGCCATAATTTCCTTGAATTAACCTTTAAAAACTTTTTCTAAAGAAACACCTCTTTGTTTTGCAACAGTGTAAGCGCTTCTCATTTGTAATAATGCATCAAAAGTTGCTTTAACCACATTGTGAGGGTTAGAAGAACCTTGAGATTTTGATAATACATCGTGAATACCTACTGATTCAAGTACTGAACGAACAGCACCACCAGCAATAACTCCTGTACCATGAGATGCAGGCATTAAGAATACACGAGCTCCACCAAATTTACCTTTTTGTTCGTGAGGTACTGATTGTCCTCTCAAAGGAATTCTAACTAAGTTTTTCTTAGCATCTTCTACTGCTTTCGCAATTGCTTCAGAAACGTCTTTAGATTTTCCTAATCCGTGACCAACCACACCATTTTCATCACCAACCACAACAATAGCAGAAAAACCAAATGCTCTACCACCTTTTGTTACTTTGGTAACACGATTTACACTTACCAAACGATCTTTTAACTCAAGACCACTTGGTTTTACTAATTCTACATTTTTGTATTTAGACATAATATATTAGAATTTAAGTCCAGCGGCTCTTGCGCCTTCTGCTAATGATTTAATACGACCGTGGTATAAGTATCCTCCTCTATCAAAGGTTACTGTATCAATACCGGCTTTTAACGCTTTTTCTGCAATTAGTTTTCCAACTGTGCTTGCAACTTCTACGTTAGTACCTTTAGAATCTACTCCTTTATCTCTAGAGGAAGTAGCTAATAGAGTAACTCCGTTTACGTCATCAATTAATTGAGCATAAATTTCTTTGTTACTTCTGAATACAGAAAGTCTTGGTCTAGCAGCAGTACCGCTTACAATCTTTCTTATTCTATACTGGATTCTCTGTCTTCTTTCAGATTTTGTTAATGACATAATCTCTATTTTTAAGCTGATTTACCTGCTTTTCTTCTTAATACTTCTCCAACAAACTTAATACCTTTTCCTTTGTATGGCTCTGGTCTACGGAAACCTCTGATTTTCGCAGTAACCTGTCCTAAAAGTTGTTTATCATATGAAGTTAGTTTAACAATTGGGTTTTTTCCTTTTTCAGATATAGTTTCAACTGTTACTTCTTTAGCAACATCTAAAATTATATTGTGAGAAAATCCTAAAGCTAAATCAAGTTTTTGACCTTGATTTGACGCTCTATAACCCACACCAACTAGTTCTAATTCATTAGTGAAACCAGTAGATACTCCATTAATCATGTTACTGATTAATGCTCTGTATAAACCATGTTTAGCTCTATGATCTTTGTGATCTGTAGATCGCTCTACAATTACTTGACCTTCTTCAACTGTTACTGTTACGTCCGAAAACTCTTGAGTAAGTTGACCTAATTTTCCTTTTACTGTAATCACTCCTTCTGCTACTTCAACGGTAACTCCGGCAGGGATTGCAACTGGATTTTTTCCTATTCTTGACATCGTTTAGCTTTTAATTAGTATACGTAACAAATTACTTCTCCACCAACATTTAATTGTTTGGCTTGTTTTCCTGTCATCAATCCTTTTGATGTAGAAACGATAGCAATACCTAAACCATTTAAAATTCTTGGTAATTTAGAAGCACCTGCGTACTTACGTAAACCTGGTTTACTAATTCTTTGGATATCTTTAATTACAGGCTCTTTAGTATCTTTATCATACTTCAAAGCGATTTTGATAGAACCTTGAACGGTTGAATCTTCAAATTTGTAACTTAAGATATATCCTTGATCGAATAAAATCTTTGTGATTTCTTTTTTAAGGTTAGATGCTGGGATCTCAACCACTTTGTGGTTAGCTCTCACTGCATTTCTAACTCTCGTAAGATAATCTGCAATTGGATCTGTATACATATGTATAGATTTGCGGTAACGGTTTTCAATAAAAACTATTTCTATTGAACCTGAAACCAGTTAAAAATTGTTTTTACCAACTAGCTTTTCTAACACCTGGAATTAATCCTTGGTTAGCCATTTCACGAAAAGTAACACGAGAAATACCAAATTGACGCATATACCCTCTAGGTCTACCAGTTAGTTTACAACGATTGTGTAAACGAATAGGTGAAGCATTTTTAGGTAATTTTTGTAAACCTTCATAGTCTCCAGCTTCTAATAAAGCTTTTCTCTTTTCAGCATACTTTGCAACTGTTTTTTCTCTTTTAACCTCGCGGGCTTTCATTGATTCTTTAGCCATATCTTAATTCTTTTTAAAAGGTAAACCTAGTTCTGCTAGTAATGATTTTGCTTCTTTATCTGTATTTGCAGAAGTTACAAAAGTAATATCCATACCAGCAATTTTGTTTACTTTGTCAATATCAATTTCTGGGAAAATGATTTGTTCCAAAACTCCTAAGTTGTAATTACCTCTTCCGTCAAATCCAGTAGCTTTAATACCACCAAAGTCTCTTACACGTGGTAAAGCAGAAGTAACAAGTCTATCTAAAAACTCATACATTCTTTCTCCACGCAAAGTTACTTTTGCTCCAATAGGCATTCCTTTTCTTAATTTAAAGGATGCAACGTCTTTTTTTGAAATAGTAGCTAATGCTTTCTGTCCAGTAATTTTTGTTAGTTCTTCTACTGCGTAGTCAACTAATTTTTTATCTGATACAGCTGCACCAACTCCTCGGCTAATAACGATTTTTTCCAATTTAGGAACTTGCATTACGTTTTTGTAACCGAACTCTTCTTTAAGTGCAGAGATTACTCTACTCTTATATTCTTCTTTTAGTCTAGGGATATATGCCATAACTATAATACTTGATTTGATTTTTTAGAAAATCTCACTTTCTTATCTCCTTCTACTCTAGTTCCAGTTTTTGTAGCTTGTTTAGATTTTGGATCTATCAAAGACAAATTAGAAATATGAATAGGAGCTTCTTTCTTAACGATTCCTCCTTGAGGGTTTTTTGCACTAGGTTTGGTGTGTTTAGAAACCATATTAGTACCTTCAACAATCGCTTTATTATTTTCACGGCTCACTTTAAGAACTTTACCTTCAGCACCTTTATGGTCGCCAGCAATTACTCTTACGATGTCACCTGATTTAATTTTTAACTTTGTCATCATTAATCGAATTAAAGCACCTCTGGTGCTAATGATACAATTTTCATGAATTGTTTTTCACGAAGTTCTCTTGCTACTGGACCAAAAACACGAGTTCCTCTCATTTCACCTGCCGCGTTTAACAATACACATGCGTTATCGTCAAAACGGATATAAGATCCATCAGCTCTTCTCACTTCTTTTTTAGTACGTACAACAACTGCAGTTGAAACAGCTCCTTTTTTAACGTTACCGTTAGGAGTTGCATCTTTAATAGATACTACAATTTTATCTCCAACAGAGGCATAACGACGTTTCGTTCCTCCTAAAACACGGATAGTCAAAACTTCTTTTGCTCCTGTGTTATCTGCTACTTTTAATCTTGATTCTTGTTGTACCATAATTATTTAGCTCTTTCAATGATTTCAACTAATCTCCAACATTTAGATTTTGATAAAGGTCTTGTTTCCATGATCTTTACTGTATCACCAATATTACAGTCATTTGTTTCGTCGTGTGCAACATATTTTTTAGTTTTTAACACGAACTTACCATACATTGGGTGTTTTACTCTACGAGTTTCAGAAACAACAATAGATTTCTCCATTTTGTTACTTGTAACTATCCCAATTCTTTCTTTTCTTAAATTTCTTTTATCTTCCATCTTTCAGCAGATTACAATTCTCTTTTGCTTAATTCTGTTGCCAATCTTGCAACCGTTCTTCTCATTGTTCTAATTTGAAGAGGGTTTTGAATTGGTGAAATAGCGTGAGCGGTTTTTAATTCAGCATACGTTTTCTTTACTTGACTAAGTTTCACTTGTAACTCAGCTGTAGACAGACTAATAACTTCTGATTGTTTCATAGTTTTTTATATTATGCTTCGAAATCTCTAGCAATAACAAATTTGGTTTTTACTGGAAGTTTTTGAGCTGCAAGACGCAATGCTTCTTTAGCAACTGACAAAGGTACACCTCCAACTTCAAACATAATTTTTCCGGGTTTAACAACGGCAGCCCAATATTCTACGGCACCTTTACCTTTACCCATACGTACCTCTAGAGGTTTCTTTGTTATAGGTTTGTCTGGAAATACATTGATCCAAAGTTGTCCTTCTCTTTTCATGTAACGAGTTGCAGCAATACGCGCAGCTTCGATTTGACGTGAAGTTAAAAACATACCTGTTTCATGTACAGATTTAATTCCAAACATTCCATTTGAAAGTACATGTCCTCTTTGAGAAAGACCTTTCATTCTACCTTTTTGTACCTTACGGTATTTTGTTCTTTTAGGCTGTAACATTTTTCTTTAATTTAAAAAATTACTTTCTTTTACGTGCATCTGGTTTACCTCCTTTGTTGAAAGGTTTTCTATCTCCTCTTGGAGAGTCGCCACCTTTACCGCCAGAAGCTTGTTTTTTATCCATTCCAACTAGTGGAGATAAATCACGTTTTCCGTACACTTCACCTTTCATGATCCATACTTTGATACCCATTCTACCATAAGTAGTATGAGCTTCAGCCAAAGCATAATCAATATCAGCTCTGAAAGTTGACAATGGAATTCTACCTTCTTTAAAACCTTCTGAACGTGCCATTTCAGCACCATTCAAACGACCTGAAATTAAAACTTTAATTCCTTCTGCATTCATTCTCATAGATGCAGCGATAGCCATTTTAATAGCTCTTCTGTAAGAAATACGACTTTCAATTTGACGAGCAATACTTGTTGCAACTAAATAAGCATCAAGCTCTGGTCTTTTAATTTCAAAGATGTTGATTTGAACTTCTTTGTCGGTAACTTTCTTAAGTTCTTCTTTCAACTTGTCTACCTCTTGACCACCTTTTCCGATAATAATACCAGGTCTAGCGGTAGTGATAGTAACGGTTACAAGTTTCAAAGTTCTCTCGATTATTACTTTTGATACACTAGCTTTTGATAAACGAGCATGAATATACTTTCTGATTTTATAATCTTCAGCGATTTTATCACCGTAATCATTTCCACCATACCAGTTAGAGTCCCATCCTCTGATGATACCAAGTCTGTTTCCTATTGGATTTGTCTTTTGTCCCATCTTAATTAATTGCTTTGTGTGTTATCTAATTGTCCTAATACGATTGTAACGTGATTAGAACGTTTTCTAATTCTGTGTGCTCTTCCTTGCGGAGCTGGACGAAGTCTTTTTAACATCATTCCACCATCTACACGGATTTCTTTAACAAATAAGCCTGCTTCAGAAACGTTTCCTTCAGCATTTTTCTGCTCCCAATTGTTGATTGCAGATAATACTAACTTCTCTAATTTTCTTGAAGCTTCTTTTGAGCTAAATCTTAATATATTTAAAGCTCTTTCCACTTTCTGACCTCTTACCAAGTCTGCTACTAAGCGCATTTTTCTAGGTGAAGTAGGGCAGTTATTTAATTTCGCGAAAGCAATAGACTTATTAGCCTCTTTTCTCGCATCTGCTGTTTCTCTTTTACGAACTCCCATTGCTTCTTATTTTTTACCTTTATTTTTTGCTCCAGCATGACCTCTAAAAGATCTAGTTGGTGAAAACTCTCCTAATTTGTGTCCTACCATGTTCTCAGTTACATAAACTGGAACAAATTGACGACCATTGTGTACTGCGATAGTTTGTCCTACGAAATCTGGAGTGATCATTGATGCTCTAGACCAAGTCTTAACAACACCTTTGTTTCCTTTTTCGATATTTTCTTGAACTTTTTTATCTAATTTGTAGTGTACAAAAGGTCCTTTTTTTAATGAACGTGCCATGTCTATCTAATTATTTCTTTCTGCGTTCAACAATATACTTATTACTCGGGTTAACTTTAGAACGAGTTCTATAACCTTTAGCAGGAAGACCTTTTCTAGAACGAGGGTGACCTCCAGATGAACGACCTTCACCACCTCCCATAGGGTGATCAACAGGGTTCATAGCTACTGGTCTTGTTCTAGGTCTTCTTCCTAACCATCTTGTTCTACCTGCTTTACCAGATACAATTAATTGATGGTCAGAATTAGATACAGCTCCAATTGTTGCAGAACAAGTTAACAAGATTAATCTTGTTTCACCTGAAGGCATTTTAATTGTAGCATATTTTCCATCTCTTGCCATTAATTGAGCAAATGTACCAGCACTTCTAGCAATTGTAGCTCCTTGACCAGGACGCAATTCAATACATGAAATTACAGTTCCTAAAGGAATTTTACTTAATGGTAAAGTGTTTCCAATCTCTGGTGAAGCATCTTCTCCAGACATTACTGTTTGCCCTACTTGTAAACCATTTTGAGCAACGATATACGTTTTCTCTCCATCAGCATACCATAATAATGCGATAAAAGCAGTTCTGTTCGGATCGTACTCAATTGACTTAACTGTAGCTGGAATTCCAACTTTAGTTCTTTTAAAATCAATGATACGATATCTTTGTTTGTGACCACCGCCTGTATAACGCATGGTCATTTTTCCTTGACTATTTCTACCTCCTGAGTTTTTTATCGGTGCGATCAAAGAACGCTCCGGCTTATCAGTTGTAATGGCGTCAAAACCATTCACAACTCTAAAACGCTGACCCGGGGTAATAGGTTTTAATTTTCTTACTGACATCTTATATTATTAGATATTGTTGTAAAAATCTATTGTTTCTCCTTCTTGTACTTGTACAATTGCTTTTTTGTAAGCATTTGACTTTCCGCTAATCAATCCACTTTTAGTGTATTTAGTAGTTCTATCTGGTCTAACATTCATTGTATTTACGCTTACTACAGATACTCCATAAGTAGCTTCAACAGCTTTCTTAATTTGTACTTTGTTTGCTTTTTTATCTACAACGAAACCAAAACGATTGAAAACCTCACCTTCTTTGGTGATTTTTTCTGTAATAATAGGTTTAACTAGTATACTCATGGCTTGTTATTTACTTAAATTATCTTCAATTCCTTCTAAAGAACCTTCTAACAACACTAAATTATTTGCATTTAATATCGCATAAGTACTTAATTCTGAGTTAGTTACCACATTAGAAGCTTTCAAATTGCGTGACGACAAATATACATTTTTATTTGAATCACCCAACACAAATAAAGATTTTTTGTTTTCTAGCCCTAAAGCACTTAAAACTGATAAAAAGTTTTTAGTGTTTGGAGTGTCAAAAGTAAAATCTTCAACTACTACTAAATTAGACTCTTTTGCTTTTAATGAAAAAGCAGATTTTCTAGCTAATCTCTTTAATCCTTTGTTCAATTTAAAAGAATAACTTCTTGGTCTTGGACCAAAAACTGTACCTCCTCCTTTGAACAATGGATTCTTAGCACTACCTGCACGGGCTGTACCTGTACCTTTTTGTTTTTTAATTTTACGAGTACTTCCGGCAACTTCAGCTCTTTCTTTAGCTTTGTGAGTTCCTTGTCTTTGGTTAGCCAAGTACTGTTTTACATCAAGATAAACAGCGTGTTTATTTGGCTCTATACCGAATACTGAATCAGAAAGTTTAACTTTTCTTCCAGTATCTTTTCCTTTGATATCTAAAACTTTAACTTCCATTACTTCTGAATGATTACGTAAGAGTTTTTGCATCCAGGAATAGCTCCTTTAACAACAAGTAGGTTCTTTTCTGATACTACTTTCAAAACTCTAAGATTTTGTACTTTAACATTTTCACCACCCATTCTTCCTGCCATACGCATTCCTTTGAATACGCGTGATGGATAAGAGGATGCTCCTACAGATCCAGGTGCTCTTAATCGGTTATGTTGACCATGAGTAGCTTGCCCAACCCCACCAAAACCGTGACGCTTTACAACACCCTGAAAACCTTTACCTTTAGAAACTCCTTGTACATCAACAAATTCTCCTTCGTTGAATAGTTCCACGGTGATATTATCACCTAACTTAAACTCACCTTCAAAACTTTGGAATTCAACGACTTTCTTTTTTGCAGATGTTCCCGCTTTTTTAAAGTGACCTAGGTCTGCTTTAGTTGCGTGTTTTTCTGTTTTGTCATCGAAACCAAGTTGCAAGGCTTCATACCCGTCAACCTCAATGGTTCTGACTTGGGTAACGACACAAGGCCCAGCTTCGATTACAGTACAAGGAATATTTTTCCCGTTCTCGTCGAAAATGCTCGTCATGCCGATTTTTTTTCCAATTAACCCAGACATAATTATTATTTATTAATTATTAAAATACATGTTTTTCAAATAAAGAATTATGAATTTTAAATTGTTGCCAATTCAAAACTCATAATTCAAAATTTTTAATTACTTAAACTTTAATCTCTACTTCTACTCCACTTGGTAGCTCTAATTTCATTAGAGCATCAATAGTTTTAGAAGACGAAGAGTAAATGTCTAATAATCTTTTATAAGAACTTACTTCAAATTGTTCTCTCGATTTTTTATTAACGTGCGGAGAACGCAATACAGTAAATATTTTTTTGTGAGTTGGTAACGGAATAGGACCGGTTACAACAGCACCTGTGCTTTTCACAGTTTTTACGATTTTCTCTGCTGATTTATCAACCAACATATGATCGTAAGATTTTAATTTTATTCTGATTTTTTGACTCATCTTGATTAGAATTATGCGTTTCCTTTTGCTTTTTTGATAACTGCTTCTGAGATATTAGATGGTGTTTCTGCATAGTGAGAAAATTCCATTGTAGAAGTTGCTCTACCAGATGAAAGTGTTCTCAATGTAGTAACATATCCAAACATTTCAGATAATGGCACGTCTGCTTTAATAGTTTTAGCACCATTTCTATCACCCATGTCGTTTACTTGACCTCTACGACGGTTGATATCACCTACGATATCTCCCATGTTTTCTTCAGGTGTAATAACCTCCATTTTCATGATTGGCTCTAATATAATAGCTCCAGCAGCTTTAGCTACTTCTCTATAACCCATTCTTGCTGCTAATTCAAATGAAAGAGCATCAGAATCCACTGGGTGGAAAGATCCGTCTAATAAAGTTACTTTTAAACTATCTACTTGGTATCCTGCTAAAGGTCCAGTTTTCATAGCTTCACGGAAACCTTTTTCTACAGATGGAATATATTCTTTAGGAACGTTTCCACCTTTTACTTCATTTACGAATTGTAATCCAATTGGAGCTTTACCGTCAACTAAGTCAGCTGGCTCTAATTTGAATACAATATCACCAAATTTACCTCGACCTCCAGATTGTTTTTTGTAGGTCTCTCTGTGTTGAGCAGATTTAGTAAAAGCTTCTTTGTATTCTACTTGAGGCTCACCTTGGTTAACTTCAACTTTGAATTCTCTTTTCATTCTATCTACAAGGATGTCTAAGTGTAACTCACCCATACCTGAAATGATAGTTTGTCCAGAAGCTTCGTCTGTTCTTACTGTAAATGTTGGATCTTCTTCAGCTAATTTTGCTAAAGCCATACCCATTTTATCAACATCTGCTTTAGTTTTTGGCTCAATTGCGATACCAATTACTGGCGCAGGGAATTTCATTGACTCAAGAATAATTGGGTGTTTTTCATCACACATTGTATCTCCAGTCTTGATATCTTTAAATCCAACTGCCGCTCCAATATCTCCAGCCTCAATATATTCGATTGGATTTTGTTTGTTAGCGTGCATTTGGTAGATACGAGAAATTCTTTCTTTACTTCCAGAACGTGTGTTCAAGATATAAGAACCTGCATCTAAACGACCAGAGTATGCACGGAAGAAAGCTAAACGACCAACATATGGGTCAGTAGCAATTTTAAATGCTAGAGCTGCGAAAGGCTCTTTTACATCTGGACGACGTAAGATTTTAGTTTGATCTTCTTCTAATAATTCAGCATCATCAGGGTGAATTCCTTCAATACCTTCTTTATCTAAAGGAGATGGTAAGTATTTACAAACTGCGTCTAACATGAATTGAACTCCTTTGTTTTTGAAAGAAGAACCTGCAATCATTGGAATGATTGCCATGTCGATAGTAGCTGCTCTTAATGCAATATTGATTTCATCCTCGGTGATAGAATCTGGATCTTCCATATATTTATCAAGCAAGTTCTCATCATAATCAGCAACTGCTTCAATAAGGATATCTCTATATTCTTTAACTTCAGCTACCATATCAGCAGGAATTTCAACAATATCAAAAGTTGCTCCTTGAGTAGCATCATGCCAAACAATAGCTTGGTTTTTTACTAAATCAACAACCCCTTTAAAATCATTTTCTTCTCCGATTGGTAATGTAATTGCAACAGCGTTAGATTTTAACATGTCTCTAACTTGCTGACATACATTTAAGAAGTTAGAACCTTGACGGTCCATTTTGTTTACGAATCCCATACGAGGAACTCTATATTGATCTGCAAGTCTCCAGTTAGTTTCCGATTGTGGCTCTACACCATCCACAGCACTAAATAAAAAAACTAAACCATCCAATACACGTAATGAACGGTTTACCTCTACGGTAAAGTCAACGTGTCCTGGGGTATCGATAATATTAAAGTGATAATCTTCTGAACCTGGTAAAGGTTTACCTTGCTCAGTAGGAAAACTCCATTCACAAGTTGTAGCAGCAGAAGTAATTGTAATACCTCTTTCTTGCTCTTGTGCCATCCAGTCCATTGTTGCAGCACCATCGTGTACTTCACCAATTTTGTGTGATTTTCCAGTATAGAATAATATACGCTCTGTTGTGGTAGTTTTTCCAGCATCAATGTGAGCTGCAATACCAATATTTCTCGTGAATTTTAAATCTCTAGCCATTTCTCTATGTATTAAAATCTAAAGTGTGAGAATGCTTTGTTTGCTTCAGCCATTTTATGAGTATCCATTCTCTTTTTAACAGCAGCACCTTCTTCTTTAGCAGCAGCTAAAATTTCAGAAGCTAGTTTTTGAGCCATAGATTTCTCATTTCTTCTACGAGCATAAAGAAGCATCCACTTCATTGCCATAGAAATTTTACGGTCTGGTCTGATTTGCATTGGGATTTGGAATGTAGCTCCACCAACTCTACGGCTACGTACTTCTACGTGAGGCATAACGTTAGTTAACGCATCTTTCCATACTTCTAATGATGATTTTTCATCATTATTCTTTTTTGCTTCTACGATGTCAATTGCATCATAAAATACTTTAAAAGCTGTTGACTTTTTACCGTCCCACATTAAGTTGTTTACAAAACGTGTTACCAATTGGTCATTAAACCTTGGATCTGGTAAAAGAGGTCTTTTCTTTGCTGCTCTTTTTCTCATGTCTTTTCTTTTTGAGTTTTAAAAATTACTTTTTCGCCTCTTTTGGACGTTTTGCACCATACTTAGATCTACGTTGCGTTCTTCCTGCTACACCTGAGGTATCAAGCGCACCACGAACGATGTGGTATCTAACTCCTGGTAAATCTTTTACTCTTCCGCCTCGCACTAATACTATCGAGTGCTCTTGTAGATTGTGTCCTTCTCCTGGGATGTAAGCATTTACTTCGTTTCCATTAGTCAAACGTACACGCGCAACTTTACGCATTGCTGAGTTTGGTTTTTTTGGAGTAGTAGTGTAAACACGCGTACATACACCTCTTCTTTGAGGACAAGAATCTAAAGCAACCGATTTACTCTTCTTAGTGATTTGAGTTCTTCCTGTTCTTACTAATTGTTGAATAGTTGGCATAATTAAATACTAAAAATTACTTGTTTATAAAATTCCCGCTTTTTACGGGGTTGCAAATGTAGTACTTTTTTTTAAATAAAAAAATCATAATTAATTAATTTTCAATAAGATTTCTCAAGTAAAGAAAATTTATATTAAACTCTGAATTTTTGCGTTATTTTTACATCGGTAACAAAAATTCAAAAATGTTGGCTCTCTAGCCCCGATTGAAGCGGTTGCCTTGCACTAGCGAAAAGCGGGAATTACCTTAACCGATAAGTCCAAACGCTTCGCTCCAAAAACAATACAATTGAATAGAATTAGTTTCATTTTACTTTTTTTGATTTCTCAAAATAGCTTTGGGCAGCAATTGTATTTGAAGATTTTAGGCAATAATGAACTGCATACAAAAACCATAGACAGTATTGGATACATCAAATCTTTTAATGATGCCAAGGGAGTTTTGGATGAAACGAATTTGTTTTCAAAAAAGTTATCCCAAGTAGGATTTTTAGAACACCAATTAATAGAAAATAAAAAGGTAAACGACAGCACTTTTTTATACCTATATAATATAGGTGCAAAAACAAATTTCATACATATATATATAGGTAAAAATTTGGAGTTGAGTAATTGGAATTTG
>CAMCBB010000027.1 GCA_945872875.1 Flavobacterium psychrophilum | reverse complement strand
GGCAAAATAAAATCCTACCCAATTATAATAGGAAACCGAATCCGATAAAAACTGACATAAATTTTGCAATTTATCATCTCTATTCAAGTCATTTTGTGATAACAATTCAGCAACTTTAGGTTTTAATTCGTCAAAATTCATTTTTTACTATTTTTTTTACAAAAGTAACAATTGCAATTTCTTACATTTACATTATAATTGTTAAAATTCAATTTTGAAAGATTATTTCATTCAATATAAACCCTTTTTATTATTTCTTGCCAAATTTGCAGCAAGCTATTTAATTTTGACTTTTATTTATCAAAGTTATTTAAGTCAATTTGATGTAAATAAAATGGAAGTGGATGATTTTACTCAACTGGTAGCCAATCAATCACAAAAAATGCTTTCTCTTATTGACAACTATTCCTTCACTGAAAGCAATTCTAAAGAAGCAAGTGTTAAACTTTTTTATCAAGGCAAATGGACCGCTCGAGTTATTGAAGGATGCAACGCATTAAGTATAATTATTTTATTTATTAGTTTTATTATTGCCTTTTCAGGCAAACTTAAGCCAACTATATTTTTTATTATTTGCGGAAGCCTACTCATTTATTTTATGAATATTATCCGAATAGCTTTATTGTGCGTGGCCCTACATAATTTTCCAAATAACAAATCCATTTTTCATGATATCATTTTCCCTTTAGTTATATACGGATTTGTTTTTATGCTGTGGATACTTTGGGTAAATAAATACTCTTATTATGCTGAAAAACCTGCTACAAAATAAAACCAAAGTGTTTTATATCCTGCTTTTGCTTTCGCTTTTAGTTGCAATAAGAGCTTTTGAAAATAGAATTTTCTATGATCCTTTGTTGACCTATTTCAAAAGAAATTACATGCAAACACCACTGCCTGAGCTAAATGTAGTGAAATTGTTTTTCAGCATGGGATTCCGCTTTTATTTAAATTCTATTATTTCAATCGGATTATTAAAACTGCTTTTTGATGATTCTAAAGTAGTAAAATTCTCTATTTTTTTGTATTCCGTTTTTGGAATTCTATTTATGATTACCTTCTTTTTCATTTTATTAAAGTTTGGCGAAACCAATAAAATGAATCTATTTTACATTAGAAGATTCATTATCCAACCCATTTTATTAATTCTATTTATTCCTGCATTTTATTACCAGAAAAAAATATCTAATTGATTTAATGCGTATCTTTAATAGAGAAAAATACGCAACACATGAAAGTAGTAAAATTTTCTGGAGCTATTGTTGAATTCGAGCCCGAGAAACTCAAAAAATCCTTATTAAAATCGGGGGCTTCCCAGTTGGCAGTAGAACGAATATTGGCTTCCATACAAAGCCAAATTTATAACGGCATAACTACAAAGCAAATTTACAAAATGGCCTTTGGATTATTGAAAAAAGAATCCAATTCACATGCGGCTCAATATAATCTTCGTGCTGCAATACAAATGCTCGGCCCTGCGGGTTTCTTTTTCGAAAAATACATTGCTCGACTATTTAATTCTGAAGGATATAAAACCATCACCAACCTAACCTTAGAAGGAAAATGTGTTAGTCACGAGGTGGATGTTGTGCTAAAAAAAGACGAAGAACTGGCAATTGTGGAATGTAAATTTCATGCT
This sequence comes from Flavobacterium psychrophilum, assembly GCA_945872875.1. Classification (GTDB taxonomy): domain Bacteria; phylum Bacteroidota; class Bacteroidia; order Flavobacteriales; family Flavobacteriaceae; genus Flavobacterium; species Flavobacterium psychrophilum_N. The sequence continues at coordinate 16,445 of CAMCBB010000027.1, read as the reverse complement.
AGCAGAGATGTGGTATCTGATGTGAAAATTCCGATGTACATTCTATCTCGCTTCAACGATTTAAAAGATCGAAAACAAAATATTTTCACAAATAGCGATAAGATTTCTACCTGTTGGATTGTAACCAATAATAGGTTTAGCTCGGATGCAATAGCCTTTGGAAATTGTTCCAATATGAATATGCTAAGTTGGGATTATCCAAAAAAAGATAACTTAAGACATAAAATAGACACTAACAAACTCTATCCCGTAACCTGCTTAACGACTTTAACTCTTTCTGAAAAAGACAAACTATTGGTTTTAGATATCATTTTAGCTAGTGAATTAATTCATAATATCCAAAGTTTAGAGCACATTGGATTATCCCAAAACAGAATAAAAAATGTCTTAAAAGAAGTTACTGAACTTTGTAAATACTTAAATCATGAAAGCTAAATTTTTTGGAGGAGCAGGAACCGTAACCGGATCCAAAACAATAATTGAGAGTAACGGAGTAAGAATTTTAATTGACTGTGGACAATTTCAAGGTATAAAACCCTTACGGGAATTGAACTGGGAACCATTACCCGTTTTGCCTTCTACAATAAATTATGTATTGTTAACACACGGCCATCTAGATCATTGCGGCTGGCTACCCAGACTGGTAACGCAAGGTTTTAAAGGAAAAATATTTTGCACAAGTCCAACGAAAGATATTGCTAAATTGATACTTTTAGACAGTGCAAAAATTCAGGAAGAAGAAGCAAACCGAGCAAACGAAGGAAATTATTCTAAACATCAATTCGCCGAGCCTTTATATACAGTTGCTCAAGCCGAAGCAGTTTTTTCGCATTTTAGAGTTGTAGAAGAAAACGAGGTGGTTGCACTTGATGCTGAAATTTCTGCGGTTTTTACAAATGCAGGACATATTCTTGGTGCTTGCACCTTAGCGCTAACACTTGAAGGAAAAACTTTAGTCTTTTCGGGTGATATAGGACGAGATAATGATGTGTTAATGTATCCGCCCACCAAACCAAAAAAAGCTGATTTTGTATTTATTGAAAGTACCTATGGCAATAGAATACATCCAAAAGAAGAAGTAAAATTACTATTAGAAACTTATGTAAATAATGCTTTTTCAAGAAATGGAACGATTATCATTCCGAGTTTTGCAGTAGAACGAGCACAAAGCTTAATGTATTTGCTTTGGCAATTAAAAGAAGAAGGGCGAATTCCAAATATCCCTTACATCATTGATACTCCAATGGGAATTAGCGTCTTGGAGATATTTCGAAATAATAAAAAATGGCACAAACTTTCCGAATCAGAATGTGAGCAAATGTGCGCAATGTTTGATATGGTTTCGAATTACCAAGACACTATTAATTTCATTTATAATAAAAATCCAAAAGTGGTCATTGCAGCAAGCGGAATGATAACTGGCGGTAGAGTTTTAAGTTATTTAGAACGCTATATAAGTTTGCCCGAAACTACCATAATTATAGTTGGCTACCAAGCAGAAGGAACTCGAGGCAGAAAATTATTGGAAGGTGCCAAAGACCTAAAAATTAGAGGGAAATACTACGATGTAAAAGCAAATGTTGTTGAAATTGAAGGACTTTCTGCACATGGCGATCAAAATGATTTATTAAATTGGTTATCAGAAATTGAAAACAAACCTAAAAAAGTATTTATTGTTCATGGAGAAAATGCCGCGGCCGACGAACTCCGAATTAAAATAAATGAAAAATACAGATGGGATTGCACCATCCCATTGATGGGACAAGAGTTTGAATTGTAATCTTTTAATATACCTTTAATTGAATTAATATCTATTTTGTTAACTTTGCCATATGAATTTCAGAAAATCCATTAATGTTATAGTTGTGCTTTTCCTTTTGGTCTCCAATATGGAAATGTCTTTAATTGTACATTATTGTGAAGATAAAATTGCCTCTATTACGCTAAATACAGCCACCAACTCATGTAAAATTGAAGAAGATTGTTGTGGTGAGGTAGAGAAGCAGTCAAAATGTTGCAATAATAAAATAATAAAATCCAACGAAAAGTCGGCACAACAAATAGTAAAATCTATTTCCCTTGATTTTGATTATGATTTAGTATTTAACGAATGGCAAACAAAAAATTATCAAGATCATTTTAATTTCCAGTCAAAAGAAATCACTACTTATTATTGCGATGCCAATGCACCGCCATTTTACCTCTTGTATAGCCAATATACTTTTTACTCCTGATTATACCTAGTTAACTTGTTTCAAACATTTTAATAATTGTATAATCTAAATTCATGAAAAAAATAACATTATTCCTAATGTTATTGGTTTATACTTTAAATTTCTCCCAAACTAAATTGGAAGATGTTAAGGTTGAAACTGTAAAAAAAGGAATACGAAAATCGCTTACCACAACTACAAATACATCTTTGGTAAGTAGCAAAGAATTACTCAAAGCGGCTTGTTGCAATCTAGCAGAAAGCTTTGAAACGAATCCGTCAATAGATGTCAATTTTTCGGATGCATTAACGGGGACTAAGCAAATAAAAATGCTTGGTTTAACTTCCCCCTATCTTATGATTACCGAAGAGAATATTCCTTCGGTTCGTGGCGCATCTCAAGCCTTTGGGTTGTCTTTCACTCCCGGAACTTGGGTAGAAAGCATTCAAATCACAAAGGGTGCTGGCAGTGTTGCGAATGGTTATGAAAGTATTTCAGGTCAAATCAACACCCAACTAATTAAGCCCATGGAAGACATTCCGTTTTTCTTGAATACCTATGGCTCAACTGACTCTAGATTTGAATTAAACACCCATTTTAACAAAATAGTTTCCGATAAATGGGCCACTAGTTTTTTTATCCACGGGAATACTCGAGTTGCCAAAAACGATATGAATCGCGACGGATTTTTAGACAATCCGTTAGGAAAACAAATAAACATGGTTAATCGTTGGCAGTATTCCAATCCAGAAACGGGCTGGGTTTCTTTTATCAATTTCAAATATATGAAAGACGAAAAACAAACTGGCCAATTGGAATTTGATAAAAACAGAGACAAATTCACTACAAATTATTGGGGTTCAGAAATTAACACCAATCGTTTCGATTTTACTTCAAAAGTGGGTTATGTTTTTAAGGATATGCCATATCAAAGTATTGGATTTCAAAATGCCTACAGCAACCACAATCAGAATTCTTATTTTGGTTTAAACCAATATGCAATTCAGCAGCAAAGTTATTATTCGAACTTAATTTTTAATTCGATAATCAACAACACCATGCACAAGTTTGCCACCGGATTAAATTTTACTTACGATAAATATGCCGAATTTGTGAACCTAACTGATGTGGGTCGAACTGATAATTCAGTTGGAGGCTTCTTTGAATACACTTTTGACAACAATGATAAATTCAGTTATATACTTGGCGGAAGATTGGATTATCATAATCGATTAGGTACATTTTTTACTCCTAGATTACATGTAAGATACAATCCGTGGGATAAAAGTGTATTTCGATTTTCTGCAGGAAGAGGGAAACGTGCCGCTAACATTTTTGCAGAAAATCAAAATTTATTTGCAAGCTCAAGAACTTTTTCAGTATTGGATACCAATGGAAAAATATATGGATTGAATCCAGAAATTGCATGGAATTATGGCTTTAGCTTTACACAAAATTTTATGCTTTTTGGAAAACCTTCCGATGTAACTTTTGATTTTTACCGAACTGATTTTCAAAATCAAGCCGTTGTGGATGTCATGCAAAGTGCGCAGCAAGTATTGTTTTATAATTTAAAAGGGAAATCTTTTGCTAATAGTTTACAGGTGGATTTTAATATTGAATTAAAAAAACATCTAAATATTAGGACAGCCTATAAATATTACGATATTTCAACTGATTACCTATCTGGAAGTTTTCAAAGACCGCTTCAAGCAAAACACCGTTTCTTCGGAAATATTGAATTTGCAACTCACATTAAAGAAAAAGGGAAGCAATGGAAATTTGATTACACTTTGAATTGGTTGGGATCACAACAATTGCCAAACACGGCTACCAATACAGTTTTTGAACAATTACCAAATTTATCACCTTCGTTTACAGTAATGAACACACAAATAACTAGAACCTTTTCAAGTGTTTTTGAAGTGTATATAGGTGGAGAAAATATTGGCAATTACCGCCAAGAAAAAGCCATATTGGGGGCAAATAATCCTTTTGGCTCGACTTTTGACACCTCGATAATATATGCTCCTGTTTTTGGTCAAATGTATTATGCCGGATTACGATTTAAAATTAAATAAGTCTTTGAAATAATAATATAATAACAATTTAATAATCAATTTTAAAATGAAAAATATTCTCTTTGGATTCCTGTTACTTGCTGTAACATTTTCCGCACAAGCGCAAGACAAAAAAAATAAAAATGCCAAAATCGATATCGAAGTAAATGGCAATTGTGAATTATGTAAGAAAAGAATTGAAAAGGCAGCCTTTTCGGTATCGGGTGTAAAATGGGCGGTTTGGAATATTGAAACCCACCAACTAAATTTGATTTTAAACGAAGAAAAGGCAAGTTTATTGGATGTTAAAAAGGCTGTAGCTAAAGTAGGTCATGATACCGACGAAGTAAAAGCAACTGATGAAGAATATGATAATTTACATGGATGCTGCAAGTATGAAAGAAATAAATAATAAAAACTCACAAAGAAATTAGAGCGTTTTTATTTTGTATTTTTATGCAATGAAAAATTACAGAATAAAATTAAGTGTTATTTTACTATTTGTTTTTTCAACTGTCTTTTATGCTCAAGAGTTGAAACACAATCAATCGAATTGGTTTGCTTATGTTGGACAATATAATGTTTCAAAAAAATGGGGTTATCATATTGAAGCACAATTTAGATTGGATGATGAGTTAAATAGAAGTAATCAAAATCTATTTCGTTTAGGTGGTTTTTACAATCTAAATGAAAAAATAAAATTTTCTATGGGTTATGGATTGATCAATACTTTAAATTCAAATTTAAATGATTATTTCAATGAAGATAGAATATGGGAGCAATTTCAGTATAGTTACAAATGGAAGCAAAACATTAATACCAATCGTTTTCGTCTGGAACAGCGTTTCGTAGACAGGTTAGCTCTTGAAAATGGTTCTGTTATAAAATCGGAAACTAACTATCAAAATAGATTACGATATTTAAATAGAAATATATTTCATATCATGAACTTTAAATCGGGCAATGAAGAACTTTATTTAGTACTTCAAGATGAAGTATTTATCAATCTTGGAACAAATAAAGTAAATAATCAATTTATAGATCAAAATAGATTTCATATAGGATTTGGAATAAATTATAAAAAGAGTATTCAATTTGAAGTGTCATATATGAATCATTTTATAAATGCAAATACTAATAATGACATTATGAGTCATACTATATCTCTTACATTACTTCAAAATTTAATTCTTTACAAAGAATGATTATTATGTTATATTTTATTCAAAAAAGTGAATAAGATTGCCATATAAATAAATAATCGTTACTTTCACTTGCTCAAACTAAACCAACTTATTTATTACACTTTATGACTGATTTTGATTGGAAACAACTATTTAACCCCGAATTTTACATCAAACTTGAAGTAAGCGGAATAGCTATTGGATTGTATGTTGTATTAGCAATAGTTTTTGCCGAAACTGGTTTACTTGTTGGATTTTTCTTGCCTGGAGATAGTTTATTGTTTTTATGCGGTATATACAGTGAATTGTTAATGGAAAGAATCTCTTTAGGTAGCGAATTTTTAAATGTTACTCTATTGGCTGCGTTTATTTCATTAATGGGAATTTCTGGAAATATTACCGGATATTGGTTTGGAGCTAAATCGGGAAATTATTTATTTAAGAAAGAAGATAATTTCTTCTTTAAAAAGAAATATTTATATCAATCTAAAGAGTTTTTTGACAAATACGGAAGTAAAGCTATAGTGTTTGCAAGGTTTTTACCTATAGTAAGAACATTTGCACCAGTTGTTGCTGGAATTGTAGAAATGGACAAAAAACGATTTATGTTTTATAACATTGTTGGTTCTATATTATGGTCATTTACAATGGTTTTTTCTGGGCATTATTTATACGAATTCTGTAAAAATAATTTAGGTATTGATTTAAAACACTACATTGAATTTATAGTCATCGGAATTATTGCGGTTACAACACTTCCCGTACTTTGGAAAATTTTCAAAAAAAGAGCACACATAGAATAAATAAAAAAACCACTTCAATGAAGTGGTTTTTTTATTAAGTCGAGAGATTATTACATCATTCCGTGCATTCCTCCGCCCATTGGCATTCCGCTACCAGCACTTTCTTCTTTTATTTCAACTAAAGCACATTCGGTTGTAAGAATCATTCCTGCAACAGAAGCTGCATTTTCTAGAGCCACACGAGTTACTTTTTTTGGATCGATGATTCCAGCTTTTAGCATATCTACATACTCATCTGATTTAGCATTATATCCAAAATTTCCTTTTCCTTCAGAAACTTTAGCTACTACAACAGATCCTTCTAAACCTGCATTTTCAACAATAGTTCTTAAAGGTGCTTCAACTGCTCGGAACACAATTTGAATTCCAGTAGCCTCATCGGCATTATCTGCTTTTATAGATGTTAATGAAGATTTTGCTCTTAATAAAGCAACTCCACCTCCAGCTACAATTCCTTCTTCAACAGCTGCACGAGTTGCATGCAATGCATCGTCTACACGATCTTTTTTCTCTTTCATTTCTACTTCAGAAGCAGCTCCAACATAAAGCACTGCAACACCACCAGCTAATTTAGCCAAACGCTCTTGCAATTTTTCTTTATCATAATCGGAAGTCGTAGTTTCCATTTGACCTTTAATTTGATTCACTCTATTTTTAATCAAATCGGCGTTACCTGCACCATTAACTATAGTAGAATTGTCTTTATCTATTGTGATTTTTTCTGCAGTACCTAACATTTCTAAAGTAGCATTTTCTAATGTATATCCACTTTCTTCAGAAATCACAGTACCACCTGTTAAGATAGCAATATCTTCCAACATTGCTTTTCTTCTATCACCAAAACCTGGTGCTTTAACAGCAGCAATTTTAAGGGCACCACGCAATTTATTTACAACTAAAGTAGATAATGCTTCGCCATCTACATCTTCAGCAATAATTAATAAGGGCTTCCCCGACTGTGCAACAGGCTCTAATACCGGTAATAATTCTTTAAGAGAAGATACTTTTTTGTCGTATAAAAGAATGTAAGGATTGTCTAATTCTACATTCATTTTCTCTGGATTGGTTACAAAATATGGAGATAAATAACCTCTGTCAAATTGCATTCCTTCTACCACATCTACATAAGTATCGGTACCTTTTGCTTCTTCTACAGTGATTACTCCTTCTTTACCCACTTTACCAAATGCAGTTGCAATTAATTCTCCAATAACTTCATCATTATTAGCAGAAATAGAAGCAATTTGTTTTATTTTTTCAGAATCACTACCTACAACTTGCGCTTGTTTACCAAGATCTGCAACAATAGTTTCTACCGCTTTATCGATACCGCGTTTTAAATCCATTGGATTTGCACCTGCAGCAACATTTTTCAATCCTTCTTTAACGATTGCTTGAGCCAATACAGTAGCAGTTGTTGTTCCATCTCCAGCTAAATCATTGGTTTTAGATGCTACTTCCTTTACCATTTGCGCACCCATATTTTCTAACGGGTCGTTTAGTTCAATTTCTTTAGCAACGGTAACTCCGTCTTTAGTTACATTAGGACCTCCAAAAGATTTACCAATAATTACATTTCTTCCTTTTGGACCTAAAGTCACTTTAACTGCATTTGCCAATGCGTCTACTCCACGCTTTAAACCATCGCGAGCCTCTATATCAAATTTTATATCTTTTGCCATTTTACTTTGTATTTATATTATTAAAAAATTGTAATACTTATTTCATTTAATTTTTTACTCAAATTTTTAAACTATTGCAAGTATATCATCTTCTCTCATAATAAGATAATCTTTACCATCTAATTTTAATTCGGTTCCAGCATATTTACCATAAAGAACAACATCGCCTACCTTAACGGTCATTGGCTCATCTTTTTTACCATTTCCTACAGCAAGCACAGTGCCTTTTTGAGGTTTTTCTTTTGCGGTATCAGGAATAATAATTCCTGAAGCAGTTTGTGTCTCGGCTGCTGCTGGTTCCACAATTACACGATCTGAAAGTGGTTTAATGTTTAGTGCCATAATTACTATTTATTTTTTAATAAAATTATTAAGTTCGATTTCGAATATTCAGAAATTATGCCAAGAGCATAAAACTGACAATTTTTCAGCTAAGGTAAGAAAATTTGACAAACGCGGCGGGATTAATAAAAGGTTACTAATAAAAATACCCCAAAAAAAGCTTTACTTTTTTGGGGTATCTAAAAGAATAGAATAGTTCTAATTAACCTCTATATACTAATAAAATTCTAATCTATTATCTTCAATTTCCGCATCATTTTTCAATGCTGGGAAAATTCTTCCTACTGCTTGACCATTAGCTGCTTTTATTTTAGCAACATACTCATCGTATTTAGGCAATTTAGGTGCTTTAGTAATTGCTTTAGTTTTCACAACATATACTCCTGAATTTCCTTCAACTGGAGCAGAAACTTTATTAGAAGGAGTTCCAAATGCAGCGCCAATTACTTTTGGCTCTGGACCTACATTTGCTAATACTGAATTTTCTACAGATGCAGCTGGTGCATTTTGAACAGTTGTAGCATTTGCTTTAGCAATAGCTTCAAGTGAACCGCCTTTCAATTTAGCAATAATTTTTTCTGCTTTCTTTTTGTTTTTAATGATTCCTTCAACAGATGGTTTAGCATCTTCAACAGTCATTAAACCTTTTTCATTAATTTTTTTCAAACGAGCAATAATGTTTCCAACATTTACTATTTCAAAACGCTTAACATCACCAACACTAGTTCCGCTGGTATAAGCCCATTTGATAATTTGTCTTTGACTTCCAGCAACTCCAAATGCTTCATCCATAGCTTTTGCTTTTACTGCAGGATTGACCGTAAGTTTAGCAGCTTTTGCAACAGCTACAAAATCTTTATTACTTGTTGCGTCCATTTCAAATTTGGTTGCTTTGGTATAGATTTCGTTTGTAGTTACTTCTGATGGTTCAATTTTTTGAGCCACAGTAGCTAAACGAATTGCATCTTGTTTATCAGTAACATTAATTATATGGTATCCAAATTCAGTTTCAACTAAACCAATTTTTCCAACCGGATTACCAAATACATAATCATTAAATGGTTTAACCATTTGTCCAGGTCCAAAATATCCTAAATCTCCACCTTGTTGAGCAGAAGAATCATCAGAGTTAGTTAAAGCCAACATCATGAAATTTCCTGGATTAGCCATTGCTTGAGCCAATAAAATTTCTGCTTTTGCTTTAGCTTGCTCTTTAGTTCTTTTCTCTTTCTTGTTAGGTAATTTTGTTCCTTCCCAGCTAATTAAGATATGACTTGCTTTAGCTTTTGCACCTGCTTTTCTTCCCATTGCTTTAGAAAGACAGTAGTAGTTAGCATTAATATAAGGACCATAAATTTCTCCAGCAGGCAATGCAAATAATTTATCTGCATGTTCAGCTGGTAAATCTTGTTTAGTTACAAAAGTAGAATCATATGCTTTGTCTGAATTTTCAGCAATAAAGTCAGCAACATTAGGAGCCGATTTAAAACTTGGTAATGTATCATTTACTCCAGTTTCTTTATTATAAACAACACTTCCAGTTAATAAGCCATTAATTTTAGATTTCATTTCAGCTTCATCTGTTGCTGATGGTTTATCTTCAATTAATACATATTCAATTTCTCGAGTTTCCTCAGCTTTGAATTTTTTCTCATTTTTCTTCATGTAGTCTAAAATGTCTGCGTCTGTTACTTTAACATCGCTATCTTTTATTGTAGAATATAAAACAGAAACATAATCAAAGTTGATTTTGTCTGCTTCTAATTTGTATTTGAATTTACCGTCAGCATTTGTAGCAAATAATCCTGCTTTGATCATACTGCTATAAATTTGATATTTAGCGTTGATTTCAGCATCCGTTTGACGATCCTCAAATGCCTTAGCTTGCTCTGGATTGTTTTTGAAATATTCTTTAAATTTTGCTAAATCAAATTTACCTAATTGGTTTAAAAAGGTTGGATTTTGTCCAATATTTGGATCTTTTTTGAAAATTTCAATAATATTATTTTCACTTGTACGAATTCCTGCTTTTTCAAATTGATCAGAAATTAAAGCTATTGCAATTTCTTGGTCCCACATTTGATTAGCGGCTTGCGTTTGCGTTATCGCTTGCCCGTTTTGACCATTTTTTTCTGCATTGGCTACTTTAATTCTAAATTCATCAAAAGAGATATCTTTTCCATTAATACTTCCTACGTCAGTTGATTGACTTTTGAACCCTTTAGTGAACAAATCTTGAACTACAAATGCTAAAAGCGCAAAACCTATAGCAAGTAAAAGTAATCCGGAACGTTTTCTAATTGTTTGTAAAACTGCCATTTTTATATATGTTATTTTTAATTCAGTTTGCGAAAATACAATTATCTGCGAAATAATAATAATTGTTCGCTTAGAAATTGCATTAAAAAGTTAATTTTTTTTATTCTTGATCAAAAATACTCATTTTAACCAGGTCGATTTTGGTATTTGTGGCTTCTTCAATAATAAAATGGAAGTTATCCACACGAATCTCATCTCCTTTTTGAGGTATTTCTTTGGAGGTATTTACAATAAATCCGCCCAATGTTCCATAGGAATCATCTTCGGGGATATTCAGTTTATATTCTTGATTTAGGTATTCTACATCTAAACGAGCCGAAAAAATATATGTATTTTCATTGAGTTGTTTTTCAATAAGTTCTTCATCATTGTCGTGTTCGTCTTCAATTTCTCCAAATAACTCTTCAATAATGTCTTCAACAGTAATAATTCCGGAAGTTCCGCCGTATTCATCTAATACCACTGCGATACTTTTTCTTTTTTTGGTAAGGACATTCAAAGCCTCTTTTACAAAAATTGTCTCCGGAATAAACTCAACCGGAATCATAATTGATTTGATGCTTTTTGGTTTTTTGAACAATTCAAATGAATGAACATAGCCTATAATATCATCCATTGAATTTTGATAGACAACAATTTTTGAATATCCAGTTTTAATAAATGTTTCTTTAAGTTCGTCTAAGGAATCAAATAGTTCTACAGCTACAATTTCGGTTCTTGGCGTCATTATATCTCTAGCTTTTACACTAGAAAATTCTAATGCATTTTGAAAAATTTGTATTTCAGAATCTACCTCTTCATGGTCATCCACGGTACTCATTTGCTCGTTAATGTAGTTTCCTAATTCAACTTTACTAAAATAGGAAGGCACATAATCACCTTCTGTTTTAAAGAATTTCTTTAAAATATAATCTGAAATCCAAATAATAAAAGTTGAAATATAATTAAAGATTACATAAAAAAAGTAGCTAGGAACCGCGAATAATTTCATGAATGTATTGGCATACACTTGAAAAAAAACTTTTGGCAAAAACTCAGAAGTTATTAATACAATTAAAGTAGAAATAACGGTTTGCAGAATTAAGTTTGGAAACTCTAATAAATGAAATGGCAGTTTTTCAATCCATTGCATTACTAAATCTCCCATAAAAAAACCATAAACTACCATAGAAATATTATTTCCTACTAGCATGGTAGCAATAAATTTAGATGGCTTTTCGGTAATTTTAGCTAGAATTTTAGAAAGAAAATTTTCTTGTTTTTTTTCTATTTCTAAATAAATTTTATTTGAAGAGACAAACGCAATCTCCATTCCCGAAAAGAAAGCGCAAAGAAGTAAACATAAAACGATTACAACTATATTCATTACTAATTAGTTTGAATTATTGTGGCGATTTCTGTTCTCAAATTTTTTAGCAAATTTGTTTCTGAAGAAATAAGTGAAAAAGGCCAAACCTGCAATTATAGCACTTAACCATGGTTTTGGATCTTCGTTCCATCTGGTAACAAAATCGTAAACCATAATAAATCCAACCCCTAAATAAATGTATTTTGTAATTTTTAAATAATTCATAATGTTATTGTTTTTCTACTTCTCCCGATACTACTTGAGAATTAATTATTTTAAAGTCTTTACTAAAATCTACCCCTTCCCCATAGGAAATTCCTTTTGGATCTGTAAATTTATATGATTTTTCGGTATAAAACCATTCATTTTTTTGATCAAAATACAATTGTTCTGTTTCAAAAAGCTGACCTGATTCATTACTAATTTTAACAGCACCTCTCAAATCGATGAGGCTTGTATTTTTATATGAAATGGCATATTTGGAAACAACAAAAGTTTTTTTACCCAACTCATCATACATCGTAACCTTGATCCCATTTGGAAATTCAGTATATGGGAATTCTACTGTAGCAAAATCCAACATTTTTGGACTTACTAATACCGATTTTATTCTTCCCGAATCGGTGTATTTAATGTTAATTGAATCGGCTTCACCACTAGGTACAAAATCTGCAAAATTGGACTTTTGAACATCTTTAAAATTACCTTCACATGAAAATAGAAAGAAAACTGCTAAGGCAATTATCGAAAAATAGATGCTATTTTTTAATGGAGAATACATAATTAAAATTCAACCTTTTGCTGAATCCAACAACCAATAGTTGCCGATTTAACTTTGGATTTTTTATCAAAAGAAATTTTATTCAAATAATCCGAAGACATGGCTTCTGCGGTTGGTTTTAACCTTGGTTCAACATCCATAGCCTTTAGTGCCGTAATTGATACTAATTTATAAATAGCATTTTTTTCAATAGCATTAGTCCCGCATTCCTCACTATTTGCATATAAATTTGCTAAAAAGATATAATATCTACCGTTGGATGGATTGTTTTCTAGGGCATTTAATACCATTTTTTGAGAAGTTGCTTTATCTGAATTAGACAAAATACTTGCGATAGAATAATAAGTAGTGGCTTTTTCCAACTTAGTAGGCGCCAATTCTGCCGACTTACTAAACCACTCAATTGCCTTATCTTGATTCCCCGTGTTTAGATAATAGGTTGCTAAATAATAGGCAGAAATCGAACTCGGATTTATTTGATCCAACTTAGATGCCACCTTTTCAAATATTGGTTGGTTTTTACATTTATCCGATAAAACTCTAGCTACAGGTTCTAGCCAAGACATATCAGTTGAATTAGTGTCTAATTTTTTTTGTGCGTAAGACACCATATTTTCTTTAGTTAGAAAGTCCTTCATTAACAGATCAATACCTAATTCAACACGGTGGTATTCGTCTTTTTTTGAAGGATACAAATAACTTTTTTCAGCAAGTAATGAACTCAACGCGCAATATTTATCTAATAATTCATTTTGAGGAATAACAGCCATATTTTCTTTGTAATGGGCAATGTACAAGTCGAAATAATTGTATATAGCTTGTGAGTTGGCAAAGGTTTCTTTTTCCTTTTCAAAAGCCCTGTCTAAATTATCGAAAACTTCTTGAGGAGTTCCAACATTAAAGGTGAATTGAGCAATAGCTCTTTTTTCAAAATTTCCATTTTTATTTGCAGGAAAATACTTGTCATATTGATTGAAAAAAATCAAAAGGTCATTTACCTTACTTGCTTTATCTTTCTCGTCTGCAATTTCAATTTCATATTGTAAAATTCTGTTTCCTAATGCATATAAATTTTCACTATGCTTAGCACAAGTTGCTTTTACATCTTTCCATAATTCTAATGCTTTACTATTTTCATTATCGGAAAGATATTGAACTAATTGTTTTTCTTTAATTGCACAACTATTTTCTTGAGCGTTTGCATAAGAAGTAAGTAATACAAATAAAAATAACAAGTTAGATTTCATATTAATAAAATTATTTTAATCGTATTTTCTTTTCACAAACCATCTGTCATTAAGTGATAGTCCAACATTAAAATTCATGTAATTTTCATTCACTAAACCACCGCTTTTAGTACCTCTATTGCCATATTCAAAACCTAAGTTAATATTTGAAAAAGCTCCTCTTAAAGGCATTCCCAAACCTAAAGTTACTGCAGCATCATTAATTTCGTTATTATTAATTACTAAACCAGTATTTTCAAATCTAAATCCACCTCTATAAACTATTCGACTTAAATAATTAGTAAATGATTTATAATTTGGAATATAATATCCACCTAATGTAAATTTAGTAGCGTTTTGATAGTTTACATTAGAAATATCATTAAATCGGTTTCCAAAATTACTAGAAGATTGAAAAGCTAATTCAGTTCCAATTATCCATTTTTTAGAATCACCAATTCCAATTCCGAAAGTTAATTTAGATGGTAGTTTAAGTTTTGTACTAGGTACTGTAACTTCAATAGCTTCTCCAACTTGTGCAAAATTTACCCCATTATTTGATTGTACTAATGAAATGAATCTTGAATTAGTAAAATTAATTTCTGAGGAGGGTGTAAAGGTAGCGCTTGAAAATAAATTTATTTTATTATTCAATTTTGAATGAAAGGACAAGCCAATATTAAAATTAACTCCATTTGCTATAGACCTATTAACTTCCATTGAAGCATATTGAATAGGAAGGCCTAATGCATCATATCTTATAGATATGTTTTGTGCGTTAATATTCCCAAAATTGTATTGCGCATCTGCACCAAAGCTTAATTTTTTTGTGATTTGATACCCAAACCCTAGAAACACTTTGTTTAGACCACCGTTACCTTTATCAAAACTTTCTGTTCTAATTGAATTAGCATCGGTCGTATTGCTTTTTAAATTATATCCAACAGATGAATAAGGTATTAATCCGAATCCGATTCCTAATTTATTAATAGGAATTCCAACTGCTAAATAATTTAGGGCTGTTCTTTGTGCCTTTTCACTTTGAGAATCTGTGGTTAATTTATTTACATTAAATGTACCTCCAATTGCGTATGAAGTTAGTTTTAAACTAGAATACATTGCTGGATTTACAATATTAAGGTGAATACTATCTGGCACAATTGACAATCCTGCCATTGAGCTATTTTCTACTGTTCCTTTAAAACGAACATCACCAATACCGTAAAAAGAATAAGGAGAAGAAGTTCCTTCTTGAGCGAAAGAAATTAGAGAAAAAAGTAAACTAAAACTTACTATAATTTTTTTAATCATTGTGATTGTATTGAAAAGTTTGATTCAAACTCTCTAAAAGAAAATTTGGATTGGCAAATATGGTATTTTTTAATCGTTTAGCCAAAAATTCTGCGTCTCCACCCGTTAAAATTATGATAAAGTTATCATTATTATCCATAATAGAAGAAATAAAACCGTCTATTTCAAAAATGATTCCATTAATAATTCCAGAATGTATCGATTGGAGAGTAGAATTTCCAATAATTTCGTCTGGATATTCTGTAGACAATAACGGCAGTTTGGCCGTGTAATTGTGTAAGGATTCGTATCGTAATTTTATTCCAGGCGAAATGGCGCCTCCATGGTACACATTGTCACTATCTACAAAATCATAAGTGACACAAGTACCTGCATCAATAACCAATCGATTTTTATTTGGGAACAAAAGCGTTGCTCCGGCAGCAAGCACCATTCTATCTGCACCAAGAGTACTTGGAGTTGTGTAGGAATTAATAAATGGAAATTTACTATTGGCGGTAATAAAATTTAATTTCGCTTTAGATGTAATGTTCTTAAATTCATTCTCATATAGATTACCTACAGAAGAAACAATTATATTGTCAATTAAATCATTAAAATCTAAAATGTTTTGCACCTCGATTTTCCAACTAGAAAGAGATACTATTTTTTGGATTTTGATGTTATTTTGTTCAAATACAGCTAATTTGATTTTAGTATTTCCTACATCGATAGCTAGTAGCATAATTGGATATTTAGTAACGCAAAGTTACAAATAGATTTTTTTAATAATTGTTTTGTATTAATTAAAAAATCGTTCTATATTTGCACCCGCGTCAGCAAGGTACCTTAGCTCAGATGGTAGAGCAACGGACTGAAAATCCGTGTGTCCCTGGTTCGATCCCTGGAGGTACCACTTTAAAAACTCATAACTAGCAATATATCAGCTAATTATGAGTTTTTTATTTTATAAGGGTGTTTGATAGGGTGTTTTTAAAACACATAACTTGATTTCTACACTTTATTTAATCTCCTTGAATTTCAAAAGTGACCTTAAAATAAAATTTCAAAAAAGGCTTTAATTTAAAAAAGGTCGGGGGGGGTATACTAAAATATCTCCTGTTATGTCCACTCATTCTGGAGGGTAGTAATAGTACTTATCACATAAATAAATTTTATCTTTTTTACCATATAGTA
>CAMCBB010000026.1 GCA_945872875.1 Flavobacterium psychrophilum | reverse complement strand
TGCATTCCATTGAGCATTATGAGTGAAATCATAGGTTTGACCTGCTGTTAAATTCAATCCTGATAATGAATATGTGTTAACTGTACCCGCATCCACTTGCCATTTAACATCTATGGTGTTTATGGTTGTTAAACCATTATTTTTAATTGTTCCTGTAATAGGAGTTGATCCACTAGGGATTATTGAGTTCACATTTAATGCACTCATTACAGCATCATTAGCTGGAATTTGATCTACAACTATTTCATCAATAAAGATATTGTTTCCGTAAGCAGAAGTTCCTAAGATATTAATATAACCAGTACCTGTTGTTGTTCCTGGAATAATAAAAGTATAGGTATACCATCCATCTGCTGTCACTATAGGTGCTAAGCTTTTAGATCTATTTACAGTTCCTAATAAAGTTCCTCCAGCAGCATTTGTAGTGTTGTAGTACACTTTAATATTATCTGCATCAGTAGGGTATCCAGAATCTCTGAACATTTTTAGGTTAACTCTATAGCTTGCCCCTGCAAAAGTAATTGCTGGAGATGTTAACCTACCAGAGCTTCCATTAGGAATGTTATACGAATTAAATCGTGCCATACCTGCACCAGCAAATGGAGTACAAGTGGGAGTAGTACCAGCAGTTCTTCTTGACCAAGCGCTTATAGAAACATTGGCATCATTTGTAACCATAGTTGAAGTCCATCCTATAGCTACATCAAAATTTTGTGAAGCAACCACCTGCGCGTTGCTTTGAAAAGCAATAAAAAATAATAATAATAAAGTAATTTTTTTCATAGAGTGTTTTGTTAGTTAATCCTATAAATATTTGATTCGCAATACAATTATAGGAAAATTAATTGAATAATATTATATTTTATTTAAAATTTGATAAGAAAAACACACTAATACCTTAGTAAATAAATATATTTGCTAAAAAAAAGGGGGATTAGCTCATTTGGTTAGAGCGCTTGCCTGGCAGGCAAGAGGTAACCGGTTCGACTCCGGTATTCTCCACAAAAAAACCTTAACTTCAGCATTTATTGAGGCTAAGGTTTTTTTATTATTTTATTTACTCATCGTTTTTTAACTCTTCAGCAACTTTTTCTAGCTCTGTATACCAGTCTTCTCCAAATCTTCGAACCAGTGCTTCCTTAACAAATTTATAAATTGGAATTTGTAGCTCTTTTCCTAAAGAACAGGCATCGTCACATATATCCCAGCGGTCGTAATTGACTGCGGCGAATTCGGTAAAGTCTTTAACACGAATTGGATACAAATGACACGAAACTGGTTTTTTCCATGAAATTACCCCTTGATTATATGCTTGTTCAATACCGCAAAGTGCCGTTTTTCCATCAAAAATAACATAAGCGCAATCTTTGTCATCAATTAGCGGTGTTTCCAAATCTTGTTCGGTGCCTTTTACCCAGGTTCCTAATTTTTCAATTGCTTCAATTCCTTCTTTACGAAGAAAAGGCTTAACCTTTGGATAAATCTCTTCCATGATTTTAGTTTCTTCCAAGCTCAATGGAGCGCCTGCATCTCCGTCAACACAACAAGCTCCATGGCAAGCTGATAGATTGCAAACAAAATCTTTTTCTAAAATATCTTCCGAAACTATGGTTTTCCCTAATTGAAACATGATGCATTACTTTTTTAAACGGTCAAAGGTACAAAGGTTTTTTTTGTTTTAACATGTACAATTTAATCTAAAATTAATGCTTTCAATTGTTGGTTACTAAATGTAAAGAAGTAATTTTGCAACATAAAATAGATAATTATGCTAGGATTTAATTTTAAAGAAATTGCAACTATTGGGATGGTACTTTTTGCAGTAATTGATATCGTTGGAACAATTCCAATTGTTGTAGATTTAAGACAAAAATACGGTCATATTGAATCTGAAAAAGCGTCACTTGCTGCTGGAATAATAATGATCACCTTTTTATTTGTTGGAGAAGAACTCCTAAATTTAATTGGAATTGATGTTCACTCTTTTGCGGTTGCTGGATCCTTTGTATTGTTTTTTTTAGCAATCGAAATGATTTTAGGAATCCGACTTTATAAAGAAGAAGAAGCTAGCTCTGCTTCTATTGTGCCTCTAGCATTTCCTCTTATTGCTGGCGCAGGAACAATGACCACTTTATTATCTTTAAAATCTCAATTTCAAACCATAAACATTGTAATTGCAATAATTTTTAATATTATTTTGGTTTTTATTGTTTTGAAATCCTCTGCTAAAATTGAAAAAATGCTAGGTAAAAATGGATTGGGAGTAATTAGAAAAACTTTTGGAGTTGTTCTTTTAGCAATTGCTGTTAAATTATTTGCCGCGAATGTTAAAGGATTATTTCATTAATTCCTTTTTTCTTATTTTTACACTTTAAATTAAAGTTATGAAAATTTTTACTTCCTTACTTATTTTGATGGCCATCGGATTAATCATTTTTAATCTTACCATGATTGATTTTAATAAGCCTTTTGAAGGAAATAGTAGTATTGCGCTAATTGGAGTAGTTGCTTCTTTTTGTGCTATTTTTATTCTACTTATTTTTAAGTTATCTAAAAAAATAGACGATAAACTAAATAATCAATAGTCAAGGATTTAGTTACTCTAAATCTTCAATTTGAGCTACTTCAATTCCGGCTTTAGTCAAAAAATCTAATCCAGAAGTGTCTTTATAACCATCTTTATAAACCACTCTTTTTATCCCAGATTGGTGAATTAATTTACTGCATTCTTTGCAGGGAGATAGTGTAATATACAAGGTAGCATTTTCACAAGTTTGAGTAGATCGAGCCACTTTTAAAATAGCATTTGCTTCTGCGTGAAGCACATACCATTGGGTTAACCCTTCTTCATCTTCACAACAATTTTCAAATCCAGATGGCGTTCCATTATACCCATCAGAAATTATCATCTTGTCACGAACGATTATAGCTCCAACTTGTTTGCGTTTACAATAAGACAACTTGCTCCATTCGGCAGCAATTCTTAAGTAAGCCTTGTCATATTTATTTTGCTTTTTTTCTTTCATCTTGTTTGATACAAAGTATGAAGTTCATTTGTTTTTTGGATTGCAAATATACTAACCCAAAAATAAACCAAACAATTTATTTCTTCCAAATAGGATTTTCAATTATTAAGGGAACCACAACTCCAAGGACAAAACTAGACATTATTAAATTAAAATCCCTTTTATTAAACTTTAGAAGTGTTTGTGCAATAAATGCTAATATCAAAACCGCAATTACAACTACTATTTGAGCACCTTCTATCCCAAGTGCAAATTCTAAAAGCGGCAGTAACTTATCTGTTGATTTTCCTGGCAATAAGGTGTTAAAATAATTAGAAAATCCGAGCCCATGAATAATTCCAAAAAACACAGTAACTGCGCCTATAAATGCAATTGTTCCGTTTTTAGAAGCCTTACCTGCAAAAATTATGTTAGATAATGCGGCAATAAAAATGGTGATTGGAATTAGTAATTCTACCCAATCACTTTTTACCATTATAATATTAAAGACCGAAAGTAACAACGAAATAGTATGCCCCAAAGTGAAACAGGAAACCAAAATAATTATCCGTTTCCAGTCTTTTGCAACATAGGGAACGGTTAATGCTATTAAAAATAACAAATGATCGTAAGCATGAATATTTAATACATGTTCGAGTCCAACTTTGACAAAAATTAAAAATTCATCCATATAAAATGTCTTTTAAATTTAATAAAGGTAAACATACTAAATATTTCTTATTTAAATTCAAACATAAATTCTTCTGCTTTTTCTACCATATTGTAGCTTCCGCAAAAAAATGGAACGCGTTGGTGCAGTTCAGTAGGTTGAATTTCTAAAATTCTTTGATAACCATCGCTTGCTTTTCCCCCTGCCTGCTCAGTAATAAATGCCATTGGATTGCATTCATATAACAATCGAAGTTTTCCATTTGGAGCTTTAGAACTGGTTGGATAAATATAAATTCCACCTTTAATGATATTTCTATGAATATCTGAAACTAAGCTTCCGATATATCTTGAAGTATAAGGACGATCGCCTTCCTCCAGCTGGCAGTATTTTATGTAATTTTTTACTCCCTGAGGAAAGTGAACATAATTTCCTTCATTGATAGAATAAATAGAGCCGTCTTTAGAAAACTGCATGTTGGGATGCGATAGATAAAAAGTTCCAATGGCTGGATTTAAAGTAAACCCATTTACCCCATGTCCAGTAGTATAAACAAGCATGGTTGAAGTACCATAAATTACATATCCGGCAGCAACTTGGTTTATTCCTTTTTGTAAAAAATCTTCAACGGTTACTGGTGTGCCCAATGGAGTAATTCTTCTATATACCGAAAAAATAGTCCCTACAGAAACATTCACATCAATATTAGATGACCCGTCTAAGGGATCCATTAATACTACATATTTATTGTTATGGCTTTTATCATTTCCGGCAACGGTAATAAAATCATCGTTTTCTTCGGAAGCAATTCCACAAACAATTTCCCGATTGATTAAAGTTTGAATAAAAACTTCATTCGCATAAACATCTAGTTTTTGTTGATCTTCACCCTGAATGTTTTGTTCTCCTGCTGCACCAATAATATCAACCAATCCGGCTTTATTTACCTTGTAATTTACAACTTTGGCGGCCAAACGAATGGAATTAATAATTCGAGATAATTCTCCCGAAGAATATTGAAAAGCATTTTGGTTTTCAATGATGAATTCACCCAAAGTAGTGTTCTTGTTTTCCATTTTACGAAATCGTTGTAGTTAGACCGCAAATGTAATTTAATATTTAAAAATAACATAAGAAATGTAGGGAATTATGTCATCTTTTTTACAAAATTAAATTTACCTTTGTTTTGTTTCAAAATTCAAACAAAAACTATCTAAAGTCTATGATAATTAGAAAAGGAACTCCAACTGACATGCCTGCTGTTTTGTCTTTAATTAAAGAATTGGCAGCCTATGAAAAAGAACCTGATGCTGTGGTGGTAACTGTTGAAGATTTAGTTCGAGATGGGTTTTCACCAAATCCGCTGTTTCATTGTTTTGTTGCGGAAGTAAATGATCGAATTATTGGAATCGCACTTTATTATTACCGTTACTCAACCTGGAAAGGAAAAACAATACATCTTGAAGATTTGATTGTTAAAGAAAAAGAACGCGGAATTGGCGCTGGAATGGCACTTTACAAAGAAGTAATCAAACAGGGTAAAAAAGATGGAGTTCGAAGAATTGAATGGGCGGTATTAGATTGGAATCAAAATGCCATCGATTTTTATGTAAAAACAGGCGCTAAAGTTTTATCAGATTGGCGTTTAGTTCAAATGGATGAACAAGGAATGGAAGCATTTTTAAAATCAAATTCTTAACATTTAAATTTGTTTTTAATAGCTTTGGCAAATATTTAGAATTTGAAATTTAACAATTGGAATTTATAAGCACATGAAAGTTTTTAAGTTTGGTGGTGCTTCTGTAAAAGATGCAGAAGGAATAAAAAATGTATTCGATTTATTAAATAAAGTAGGTGCTGAAGAGTTGCTTTTAGTGATTTCGGCAATGGGAAAAACTACCAATGCGCTAGAAGTTGTGATTAAAAACTACTTCGAAAAATCGAGTGCGTTTCACGCCTCATTACAAGAAGTGCGCAAATACCACAACCAAATATTGTTAGATTTATTTGAAGATGAAGATCATGAAGTGTTTTTTACTGTAAATAGCCACTTAGCCGATTTAGAATATTTTTTACGCAGTAATAAATCGCCAAATTATAATTTTGTTTACGATCAAGTAATCAGTTACGGAGAAATCGTTTCTACCACAATTGTGAGCTATTATCTAAATGAAAAAGGGCTCAAAAACAATTGGATAGATGTTAGAAATTTCATCAAAACCGACACCAATTATCGGGATGCCAATGTAGATTGGGAGCAGACTCAAAAATTAATTTCAAAAGGGATTAAGAAAAAAACCTTAAACATCACACAAGGTTTCATCGGTTCGGATGCAAATAATTTCACAACTACTTTAGGTCGTGAAGGATCTGATTATACTGCTGCAATTTTTGCCTATTGCCTTAGTGCAGAAAGCGTCACGATTTGGAAAGATGTTCCCGGGGTAATGAATGCCGATCCAAGGTATTTTGAAAATGCGGTTTTACTGAATCAAATATCTTATAAAGAAGCTATTGAATTGGCGTTTTATGGAGCCTCTGTTATTCATCCAAAAACATTACAACCCCTTCAAAGAAAAGAAATTCCGTTGTATGTAAAATCGTTTATCAACCCTTTACTACCAGGAACTAGCGTTTCAAAAGGTGAAGATTTAGAACCAAAAACATCGTGTTTTATTGTAAAGAAAAATCAGTTGTTACTATCCTTATCTTCTATTGATTTTTCATTTATTATGGAGGAAAACATCAGCGAAATCTTCTCTTTGTTTCACCAATACAAAATGAAAGTTAGCTTAATTCAAAATTCGGCGATTAGTTTCTCGGTTTGTATGGAAGATAAATTTGAAAATTTCAACGAATTAAAAGCAATTCTTGCTAAGAAATTTAAGGTTTCTTATAACGAAAATGTCTCTTTATATACCATTCGTCACTTTACTAAAGATGCTGCCGAAATGGTAGAAAAAGACAAAGTGGTGTTATTGAAACAAATTTCTAGAGAAACCATGCAGGTGGTTACCAAGGAATAATTTCCACAACAATTTTTCGGATAATAAATACTACTTTTGACATTTAGGAGTTATCTTATTTATGTTAAAAAATAGATTTTTATGGATGTTGTTATTCTGCTTTTCGGGCATTTTTGCTCAAGAAATAGAAACACCCTATAAAAACAAAAAAATTGTCTTCTCCAAAGATACCATTACCATAGATAAAGTAAGTATCAATCATTCTTTTTTTAAGATTATTGACAAACAAGGAAATCTAGTTGACACCACATTTTATAAAATGGATTTTCAAAAGGCCAAACTAATTTTTAAAAACAATTATGTCGCCCAAGATTCGCTTACTATTCGCTATTTAAAATTTCCAGAATTTCTAACCAAATCTTATTCGATTTATGATGATGCAAGAATCATTTCTAACGAAGCCGGGAATTTATATGCTCTAAAAAGAGAGAACATAAAACCTTTTAAGCCCTTTGATGGCCTTAACACTTCGGGAAGTATAACTCGTGGAATCACCGTTGGTAACAACCAAAATTCAACACTAAATTCCAATCTTGACTTACAAATTACCGGAAGGATTTCAAATAAAGTTTCGATTAGAGCTTCCATACAAGATACCAATATCCCTTTGCAAAGTGGAGGCTATTCGCAAAAATTAGATGAATTTGATCAAATATTCATCGAATTATTTTCAGACAAATGGAGCATTCGAGCCGGGGATTTATTTCTAGAAAATAGACAATCCAAATTTCTAAATTTTAATAAGAAAGTTCAAGGATTATCAACGCATTTCACCCTTGGAACCTCTGAAAACAAAACGGATATATTTGCTTCGGCCGCTCTAGTTAGAGGGCAATATGCAAAAAGTAGTTTCACTGGAAGAGAAGGAAATCAGGGGCCATACAAGTTAAAAGGGAACAATGGCGAATTGTATGTTTTGGTGATTTCAGGTTCGGAGCGGGTTTATGTGAACGGAATCCTTCTTAAAAGAGGAGAAAACAATGATTATGTAATTGATTACAATGCCGGAGAAATCAAATTCACTTCCCTTTTTCCAATTACTTCCGAAATGCGAATTGTGATTGAATACCAATATTCAGAAAGAAGTTACACAAGGTTTGTTACTTATGCAGGGGCTACACACGAAGAAGAAAAATGGAGCATTGGCGGATTTTTATATTCTGAAAATGATGTTAAAAACCAACCACTGCAACAAAATCTCACAACTGACCAGGTCAATGTGTTAATAAATGCTGGAGACGATTCTTCCTTAATGATGGCACCTTCTGCGTATATAGACAGTTATTCTGAAAATAAAATATTGTACAAAAAAATCAATTTAGGAGGAATCGATGTCTTTCAATATTCGAATGTTGCTACCGATGTTTTATACAATGTGAAATTTACTTTGGTTGGAAATAATTTAGGTAATTACATTCTTTCTAATAGCGCTGCTGTTGGAAAAATTTATGAATATATTGCGCCAATAAATGGAATTCGTCAAGGAAATTATGAACCAGTAACCAAATTAGTTGCGCCAACCAAACTTCAAATTGCAACTGTTTTAGGAAAGTTTAATCCTTCAGAAAAAACGAATTTTGATTTTGAATTGGGCATAAGCAATAATGATTTGAATTTATTTTCCAATCTAGATGATTCCAATAACCACGGAATTGCCGCAAAATTTAATGCCAAACAACGATTATATTCTGGTAAATTTAATGTGGATGCATTTGCAAATTTTCAACAAATTCAAAGTAATTATAAAACAATTGAGCGCTTGTTTACTATAGAATTCAACCGTGATTGGAACATTGTCAATCCATCTGGAAATCAAAGTTTATTGGTTTCGGGGTTGAATTTTGATTTAAAAGAAAACGGATCAATTAAATACCAATTGGAAAAATTAGATTTTGCCGACAGTTTTTCGGGTACTCGAAATGTAATTCAGGCCAATATTAAAGAAAAGAATTTTATGGTTTCTCAAAATGGAAGTTACCTAAAAAGTTCGGGGACAATTTCCAATTCAACTTTTGCACGAAATCAAACTTTAGCAAAATATCATTTTAACAAAAATTGGATTGGTGGAAGTTTTAGAGCCGAAGACAACCAAGAAAAATTGGTTGCAACTAATAATTTAAGTGCCTTAAGTCAAAAATATGCAGAGTTTGGAAGTTTTATTGGACGAGGAGATAGTTTGAAAGTTTATGCCGAAGCAGGTTATTTACATCGAACCAACGATAGTTTACAGAATGGTTTTTTGAAACGCGTAAATACCTCCGACTCCTATTATATTAAATCGAAATTAATTCAAAATCAAAGAACCAATTTATCGGCATTCGTAAACTATAGACGCTTAACTTATACTGATCCGACAAGGAGCACAGAGCCTTCATTGAATTCTAGAATTTTGTATAACGATTCTTATTTTCAACAAAAAATTCAAGTTACTTCGGTTTACGAAACGGCTTCGGGAACCATTGCCCAGCAAGAATTCACCTATTTACAAGTCAATCCTGGGCAGGGCGTTTACATGTGGAATGATTATAATGGCAACGGAATTCAAGAATTACAAGAGTTTGAGGTAGCGCCATTTCCAGATCAGGCAAAATACATTAGGGTGTTTTTGCCGAATCAAATATTTGTTAAAACCCATCAAAATAAATTTTCGCAATCAATTACTTTGTCACCATCGCAGTGGATGAATGAAAAAGGATTTAAAAAAGTGCTATCCTATTTTTACAACCAAACTTCGTTTTCTATTGATCGAAAAATTCTTAGAGATTCAGATAATTTTAACCTCAATCCATTTTCAACAAGCTCAGATAATTTATTAGGTTTGAATACAAATTTCAGAAATAGTTTATTTTACAATCGCGGAAAACAAGACCATTCTATCACCTATACTTTTTTAAATAGTCATGTAAAAAGTTTGCTGTCTATAGGCTCTCAAGAAAATTCATCACAATCCAATCAATTACAATATGCTCATTTATTTAAAAAGAGTTGGTTGTTTAATTTAGATACCTCACAATCAAAAACATCAAGTATTTCGGATAATTATGCTTCGAGAAATTTCGAAATAAATAATTATTCTGTAGGCCCAAAAATTTCGTATTTGTTTAATAGTAATGTCAGTTTGTCCTTTATATATGAATACAAAAACAAAGAAAATACCATTAATAATTTAGAACAATTAAAACAACAACGCCTTGGTGCTTCTTTTACCTACTCGGGAGAAAAGAAAATTACTATAAACGGAGAATACTCCTTATATGACAATGCATTTATTGGCGACCAATTATCTCCAGTTGCATTTCAAATGCTTGAAGGATTACAGGCAGGAAAAAATTCAACTTGGCGCTTGCTTGTACAGAAAAACCTTACGCAATATTTAGATTTAAATATTAATTATCAAGGTCGAAAATCAGACAACAGTCAAATTATTCACACAGGTAATGTGCAATTAAGAGCGTTTTTTTAATTATTATTTAAATGTAAACCGTTTAAAAACAAGTGTTTGATAAAATAATATTGAATCCAATTTTAAAAATTTTCAAACTTTGAAATTAATAATTACCTGAATTTCAGAAAAAAACTTTAAGGAACATAATACTTTAAAATTGCTCTTTTATTTAAAACAATTCGTAACTTTTAGGATAATTTAAAATAATTAATCCTATGAAAAAATTGATTTTATTGTGTTTGGTTTTTGTTTTCTCAAATACATTTTATGCACAAGACAAAAAAACAAAAGCTAAAAAAACAAAAGCAACTGCTGAAAAAGTGGTGAAAGAAAAAAAAGAAAAAGCAGCAAAAGTGAAAGAAAAAGCTACTGAAGCTAAAGAAGGGGCAAAAAAAGAAGTTCAAAAAGTAGAAAAAGAAACTAAATCAAAAACAAAAGCTGTAAAAGACAAAGTTGATTCTTCTCAAAAAGAGGCTAAAGAAAAAGTAACATCTGTTAAAGAAAAAGCAACAAAAGTTAGTGATAAAGCATCCGGGATGTATAACGGAAATAAAGTATTTACCGGACCAAATGGAGGCAAATATTACATCAATAAGAACGGAAATAAAACCTATATTGATAAAGACGCTGCAAAATAAATTTCTTTCATTTTATAAATTGAAAAATCACGGTTGTTCCGTGATTTTTTTTTGCTTTTTTTTAAATAAAAAATTTGAATTTAAAACTACAAACCCCTTATTTTATTGGATTTTAGTATTTTTCTATATACTTAAACAACTGTTAAACAAGGGATTAATGCAAAACCATTGGAAACCCTTAATTTATATACATTGTTAAAAACTAAAGGCGATTGTGAATAAGTTTGACTTTCATTTTTATTTAAAATTGTCAACCTTTGTAACAGTTGAAAAAAGTAAAAAACCCTAAATAAATAGATTATGTCTTTCATTGAACCAATTCTTAAAGAAAACAAAGATCGCTTTGTGATTTTTCCTATAAAGCATCACGATATTTGGGAATGGTATAAAAAGCAAGAGGCTTGTATTTGGACTGCCGAAGAAATTGATTTGCATACCGATTTGAACGATTGGAATAACAAATTAAGTGCTGATGAAAAATATTTTATCAAGCATATTTTAGCGTTTTTTGCTGCTTCTGACGGTATCGTAAACGAAAATTTAGCTGAAAACTTTGTAAGTGAAGTTCAATATCCTGAAGCAAAATTTTTCTACGGGTTTCAATTAATGATGGAAAACATCCACAGTGAAACTTACTCTCTTTTAATTGATACTTATGTAAAAGATGAGGCAGAAAAAGACGAGTTATTTCATGCAATAGATAATTTCCCTGCAATTAGAGAAAAGGCAGATTGGGCTCTTCGTTGGGTTGAATCCGATTCATTTGCTGAAAGACTAATTGCCTTTGCGGCTGTTGAAGGAATTTTCTTTTCTGGTTCTTTTTGTTCTATTTTTTGGCTGAAAAAAAGAGGTTTAATGCCGGGATTGACTTTCTCAAACGAACTTATTTCTCGTGATGAAGGGCTTCATTGTGATTTTGCCGTGCATTTACATAACCACCATTTGGTAAACAAAGTGCCAAAAGCCAGAATTACCGAAATTATTACCAATGCACTAGATATTGAAAGAAAATTCATCACCGAATCACTTCCTGTTAGTTTAATTGGAATGAATGCTACATTAATGACACAATATTTAGAGTTTGTTACTGACAGATTGTTAGTAGAATTAGGGTGTGATAGAGTTTATAATTCTTCTAATCCATTTGATTTTATGGACATGATTTCACTTCAAGGAAAAACTAATTTCTTTGAAAAACGAGTTGCCGAATACCAAAAAGCGGGAGTTATGAATTCTGATTCAGAATCTGGCAAAATTAGTTTCGACGCCGATTTTTAATTCGGAACTAAATTTCATCAATTAAAATTTAAAGCTGCAATATGGGTTAGCCCAGATTGTAGATAAAATCCTTTTATTTTTTTCTTTAAAAAATAAAAGATTGCAACGGAAAGCTGGATAAGCTTCAAAAAATGAGGAAATGGAATCTATTATGAAATTGCTTCGTGCCTCGCAAAGACTAACAAATAACCCGAAATAGAGAAGGGATTTTCTATTTCAAAAAACGCAAAAATTATGTACGTAGTAAAAAGAGACGGCCACAAAGAGCCAGTAATGTTTGACAAAATCACAGATAGAATTAAAAAACTAT
Source organism: Flavobacterium psychrophilum (assembly GCA_945872875.1). GTDB lineage: Bacteria > Bacteroidota > Bacteroidia > Flavobacteriales > Flavobacteriaceae > Flavobacterium > Flavobacterium psychrophilum_N. The sequence goes on along the minus strand of CAMCBB010000026.1, from coordinate 6,661 downwards.
GCTATGGTTTAAATGATTTAGTAGATGCTGTAAAAGTGGCAATGCGAGTAATTGAAGGTCTTTATGACGGAGTTACTACTTCGGAATTAGATAATTTGGCTGCAGAAACTGCCGCGTCAATGACTATTTCGCATCCAGATTATGCGCAATTGGCTGCAAGAATTGCAATTTCTAACTTGCATAAAAACACCAATAAATCGTTCTCGGAAACAATGAACGAAATGTATCATTATGTAAACCCTAGAACAAACCAACAAGCTCCTTTACTTTCGGAAGAAGTACATAATGTAATTCAGGAAAATGCAGAATTTTTAAATTCTCATATCATATATAACCGTGATTTTAATTACGATTACTTTGGATTTAAGACTTTAGAGCGTTCGTATTTGCTAAAAATTAATGGCAAAATTGTAGAGCGTCCACAACATATGTTAATGCGAGTTGCTGTAGGAATTCATATGAACGACTTGGAAGCAGTTATTGAAACATACGACTTAATGTCGAAGAAATTCTTTACGCACGCAACACCAACTTTATTCAATGCAGGAACTCCTAAGCCTCAAATGTCGTCTTGTTTCTTATTGACCATGAAAGACGATAGTATTGATGGTATTTACGACACATTGAAACAAACTGCAAAAATTTCGCAATCGGCGGGAGGAATTGGTTTAGCAATTCATAATGTTCGTGCAACCGGATCCTACATTCGCGGTACTAACGGAACTTCAAACGGAATTGTTCCAATGCTTCGTGTATTTAACGACACGGCACGTTATGTAGATCAAGGTGGTGGAAAAAGAAAAGGAAGTTTTGCAATTTATTTAGAAACTTGGCATGCTGATATTTTTGACTTTTTAGATTTAAAGAAAAATACCGGAAAAGAAGAAATGCGTGCTAGAGATTTATTCTTTGCCATGTGGACTTCCGATTTATTCATGAAGCGTGTAGAAGAAGATACTACTTGGACCTTAATGTGCCCTAACGAATGCCCAGGATTAGACACCGTTTATGGCGAAGAGTTTGAAGCGCTATATACTTCTTACGAAACGCAAGGAAAAGGTAGAAAAACAGTTAAGGCTCGTGAACTTTGGGAGAAAATCTTAGAATCTCAAATTGAAACAGGAACTCCTTATATGTTGTATAAAGATGCAGCAAATAGAAAATCAAATCAAAAGAATTTAGGTACGATTCGTTCATCCAACCTTTGTACAGAGATTATGGAGTACACTTCTGCAGATGAAATTGCAGTATGTAACTTAGCTTCTATCTCGTTACCAATGTTTGTTGAAAACGGACAATTCAATCACGAACTGTTGTTTAATGTAACCAAACGAGTTACTAAAAACTTAAATAAAGTAATTGACCGTAATTACTACCCAGTTATTGAAGCAGAAAATTCAAACATGCGTCACCGTCCAGTTGGATTGGGAGTTCAAGGATTAGCAGATGCATTCATCATGATGCGTTTGCCTTTTACAAGTGATGAGGCAAAACAAGTAAACCAAGATATATTTGAAACGTTATACTTTGCTGCGGTAACGGCTTCTATGGAAATGGCAAAAGAAGAAGGTCCTTATTCTAGCTTTAAAGGTTCTCCAATTTCTAAAGGAGAATTCCAACACAACTTATGGAACATTAAAGATGAAGAACTTTCTGGAAGATGGGATTGGGCTGGATTAAGAAAAGAAGTAATGAAAAACGGAGTTAGAAACTCACTTTTAGTTGCTCCAATGCCAACTGCATCTACTTCTCAAATTCTTGGAAACAACGAAGCTTTTGAACCTTACACTTCTAATATTTACACTCGTAGAGTATTATCTGGCGAGTTTATTGTTGTAAACAAACATTTATTAAATGATTTGGTTGAGCGTGGTTTATGGACAGAATCTTTAAAGCAAGAATTGATGCGTAACAACGGATCGGTTCAAGATTTAAATATTCCTGAAGACTTAAAAGAGTTATACAAAACAGTATGGGAAATGTCTATGAAAGACATCATTGACATGAGCCGTCATAGAGGTTACTTCATTGATCAATCGCAATCATTGAACTTGTTCATGCAAGATGCAAATTATGCAAAATTAACTTCTATGCATTTCTATGCTTGGAAAAGCGGCTTGAAAACAGGTATGTATTATTTAAGAACGAAAGCGGCAGTTGATGCAATTAAGTTTACTTTAAATAATGATAAAAAAGAAGAACCAATTATTGTAGATAAACCTGCAGCTGATGCAGTAGAAGTTATTGCTCCAGTTGAAAACGGAGAAATGACTGCAGAAGATTTTGCTGCAATGGTAGAACGCGCTCGAAACGCTGCCGGAAGTGGAGGCGATGACTGCGAAATGTGTGGTTCTTAATTAAAACAATTATTAAAATTTAAATATAAAACGGCTGTCGATAGATGGCTGTTTTTGTTTTAGATTCGTACATTTGAATCAAATAATAAAACAATGGCAAAAGAAAAAGGCGTTTACACAGGAATTATTGAAAAGGATGAAAACGGAAATTATTTTTGTGGGGAATATTTATTAGATTACCAATATACAGAAGCCAGTTTTAAATTGGGAGACGAAATAAATATAAAAACAATTATTGCAAATCCGAGTGATAAAAGCTACAATCAATATCCAAAAAAATCTAGAAATTTCTTTTTATCAAATGATAAAAAATAAACACATACTACTATGATGCATTGGGAACAATTATTATCCTTAAAAAGACAAGGGGACACGAGCAAGCGTTTACGCAAAGAGCAAGACGACACCCGTTTGGGATTTGAAGTAGATTTCGATCGAATTATTTTTTCGGCACCTTTTAGAAGTTTGCAGGATAAAACGCAAGTTATTCCGCTTTCAAAAACCGATTTTGTACATACCAGATTAACGCATAGTTTAGAAGTTTCGGTTGTAGGCCGATCAATTGGAAGATTGGTTGGAAAAAAGATTATTGAAAAATACCCGCATCTAAAAGAAATTCACGGATTTCAAGCCAATGATTTTGGGGCAATTGTAGCAGCTGCTTCGTTAGCCCACGATATTGGAAATCCGCCTTTTGGACATTCGGGAGAAAAAGCAATAGGAGAATATTTTTCTATTGGAAATGGCAAAAAATATAAAGATCAATTAACTGCAAAAGAGTGGCAAGACCTTATCGATTTTGAAGGAAATGCCAATGGCTTTTCAGTATTAACAAGTTCTCGTTTAGGGATTGAAGGGGGTCTCCGATTAACTTATGCTGTTTTGGGGGCATTTATGAAATATCCAAAAGAAAGTTTGCCAAAAAAACCAACACAAAATATATCCGATAAAAAATATGGTTTCTTTCAATCAGATAAAGAGTTCTTTAAAGAAGTGGCAAATGAATTGGGGTTAATTCCAAATAAATCTGGTGATAATGTTGGCTTTGAAAGACATCCTTTGGCTTATTTGGTTGAAGCTGCCGATGATATTTGCTATACCATTATTGACTTTGAAGATGGAATTAATTTAGGTTTAGTTTCAGAAGATTTTGCCTTAGAATATTTAATAAAATTAGTAAAAGACACTATAGATACTCCAAAATACCAAACGTTAACCAATAAAGAGGATCGAATAAGCTACCTGCGCGCATTGGCTATTGGAAATTTAATTAATGATGCGGTACGCGTTTTTATTGAGAATGAAGAAGCGATTTTAAAAGGTGAGTTTCCATATGCGTTAATGGATAAAAGTAAATACAAAGCACAAATAGACGATATCATTCAGCTTAGCGTTAAGAAGATTTATCAAAGTCTGGAAGTAATTGAAAAAGAAATTACAGGATATCAAATTATTAATAATTTACTCGATAAATTTTGCACTGCCTACAACAACGATTTTGATAATTCCAAAACCAATTATGATTCTTTATTACTTAAAATTCTACCTGAAAAACATTTGGCAAAAAAAGACACACTCTATGAAAGGTTGTTGCATATTTGTCATTTTGTATCGCTATTAACAGATGGAAATGCCGTGCTCTACAATAAAATAATTACGGCATAGAATTGTTAATTTTTTGATTTTCAGATTCAAAAATTGCAATTTGAGAAAAAATAATTTATGTTTGTGCAACTTATATCAATCTTAATAAAAATTCAAGTAAAAGAATTTATAAAAAACTATACCATGAATAAAAAAATTACTTCAATATTGATGCTTTTGATTGCCGTTTTAGGGTTTTCTCAAATTAGTAATCAAAAAATTCAATCATATTTAGAACAAAATAAAACTAGGTTAAACCTAACTAGCCAAGATATTAGTGACTGGCACATTCAAAGTACAGGAAATTCTGAGTCTACGATGATTGATACTTACTGGTTAGCGCAAAAATACCAAGGCATTGAAATTTATAATGCAGTTTCAAATGTTTGGGTAAAAAATAATGAGATAATAAATGTTGTTAATGGATTTATTCCAAATATTAACCAAAAAGTAAATACAACAACTCCAACATTAAATGTGGAAGCGGCTATTCAAAAAGGTTTCATAGCATTAAATGAAAATGCAATTTCTTCAAATATTATAGCGACAGTTAGTCCAACAGAATATAAATTATCTAATGGTGCATTAACTGAAGATCCAATTTCTGCTAAACTAGTTTTTCAACCTGTTGGAAATACTTTAAAATTAGCATGGGACTTTACATTCTACACACAAGAATACAAGCATTTGTGGAGCATTCGTATAGATGCAGTTTCTGGTGTTTTACTTGAAAAAAAGGATATGGTAATTTCATGTGACTTTGAACACAGTGCTGCTGCAAGTGCAAAATCATATTTCTCATTTTATAAAAATTTATTTAAAGAAGAAATAGCATTTGCACCAACGCAAGTTCAAGGAGGCACTTATAGAGTTATTCCTTTTAACTATGAAAGTCCAAATCATACAACAAGACAACTTATTGCAAATCCAGAAAATGCAGCTGCATCTCCAAGAGGTTGGCATAATGCAAATACCTTAACAGGAACAACAGCATCATTAATTTATACATACACAAGAGGGAATAATGTTTGGGCAAGAGCAGATTATGCAAATACTAACCCGCTAACGCCGTCAACAACTTCAACAGCTACCGGTTATGCTCCAACTAATTCAGGTCTTATTTTTGACTATCCTTATCCAGGAACTACAGTTGCTGCCAACACATATATTGATGCTGCATGTACTAACTTATTTTACATGAATAATATTCTTCATGATATATGGTATCAATATGGTTTTAATGAGGCAAATGGTAATTTCCAAAATAACAATTATACTACCGTTACTGCACCGGCTTCAGGAGACTTTGTATATGCAGATGCTCAAGATGGTTCTACTGCTGCAACTCCAACTACCAATAATGCCAACTTTAGTACACCTGTAGATGGACAAAAACCAAGAATGCAAATGTATTTATGGAACTATGGGCCAAAATCATTATTTGTAACTTCTCCTCCTTCAATAGCTGGAGATTATTATTCAGCAGAAAATGGTTTTAATCCTGGAAATGTTCCTGTTCCTTCTGCTCCTGGATTAATTCAAACTGAATTAGTATTGTATTTAGATACTGATCCATCAACATCTATAGCTTGTACTCCTGCATCAAATGCAGCTCAAATAAACGGTAAAATTGTTATTCTTAGAAGAGGAGATTGTACTTTCGTTACAAAAGTATTAAATGCTCAAAATGCAGGAGCAATTGCAGTAATTGTAGTAAATAATTTAGTTAACCAATTAGTAACAATGAGTGGTGCTGAGGCAAATATTACTATTCCTGCAGTTTTTGTAACCCAAGAAGTTGGTGAAGCAATAATTGCTGAAATGCAAAATGGACCTGTGGTTGTAAAATTACAAAAACAACCATTTGTAAATACAGATGGAGATTTAGATAATGGAATTATTGGTCATGAATTTGGTCATGGTATTTCTACAAGATTAGCTGGTGGAAGAGCTAATTCAAGCTGTTTACAAAATTATGACCAAATGGGAGAAGGTTGGTCAGATTGGTTTGCAATGATGTTACAAATTAAGCCTGGTGATGTTGGATCAACTCCTAAAGGGCTTGCTACATTTGTTTTAAGCGAACCAACCACTGGAGGTGGTTTAAGGTCCTATCCTTACACAACTGATATGACAGTTAACCCTTTAACTTATGTTAATTCAAATTCTCCAATCCCTGATGATCCAGCAAATACCTCATACAGATATGTATGTGGTGATTTTTGGGCTACAGTACTTTGGGATTTAGCTTGGTCATATATTGATAAATATGGTTATGATGATAATAAATACAATGGTACTGGAGGTAATAATAAAGTAATGCGATTAGTTCTTGATGGATTAAAATTACAACCATGTAGTCCTACGGTTATTTCGTCTAGAGATGCATTATTTGCTGCAGATCAAGCAACTACTGGAGGTCAAGATTACTGTATGATTGCTGAAGTGTTTAGAAGAAGAGGAGTTGGATTAAATGCATCTGCAGGTAGTAATCAAGATTGTAATGATCAAGTAGAAGATTTTACTGCTTTTCCTCCAGGAGCTAACTGTACTTTAACTGCTGACTATTTTGAAAATCAAGAATTATTTAGAGTATATCCAAACCCTACAAATGGATTCTTAAATATTAGAATTAACAACTATGTTGGAAAAGCTACAAT
>CAMCBB010000025.1 GCA_945872875.1 Flavobacterium psychrophilum | reverse complement strand
GTCATAAAATCAGACACAGCGATTTGATTGGAAGCTATATTGAAATTTCCTTTCAATTCTTGGTTTCGAAAAACAAATCCATAAAAATTATCTAGCGTACCTGTTGCCTTAACATCGCTTTTTCCAGTTGTTGCATTAAACTCTTGAAGATTCACGCGGCTTGGATTGAATTGTATTTTGGCACTGCTGATGGTCATTACTTTACCGGCATCGTCAACATATTTAAATCCGGAAAGGCTCATGGAGCCAGCATTGTTGATTTTTTGATAGTCGCTTTTTTCAACCGAAGCCATATCAAATTTGGTAGTTACATCGGCCTTTAATATTCCATAAAGCGGAATTTTTAATTTTACTGGATAGGCTTTAGAGAAGTTTCCTAAATTGATGGTTCCCTTAAGCGAAGCATCTACTAATGCATTAGTAGCTACATTTTTTATGGTTGCTTTTGCATTAAAAACATCGCGATCAATAGAAAAAGAAAGCTTGTCTAAATTAACATAGGTGTCATTCATCACACCACTTTCATTAATTATTTTAGTGTCGATTATGATATTTTTAACCGATTTTGGTAAATCAGGATATTGAAATGAGGCATTGTTGGATGCAATTGCAATATTAAATTTTGGAACTGATTTGTCTGAAAGTAATCCTTTAGCAAAACCAACCACGCTAAAATCGCCTGAAGTTTTTACATTTTCAATATTACTTCGGTAGGCTGCCGGAATTAATCCTAAGAAATTTTTGAATGATGAATTAGGGGTTTTAAATTTCATATCATACAACTGTCCTGTAGAAACTAGTTGTAAAAATCCATCAAACTCTAATTCCAAGTCATTGATTTTTGCTTTGTTTTCTTTAAAAGTATATTTGCTTTTGTCCAAGTCTAATCCCAAAACGGCATCTAAAGATACAGCTACATTTTTCATGTAATTCATCTTGTCCATGCTCATTGAAACTTTGGCTGTAGTTTTGGTATCTAAATCTAAAATATTGTTTGTAAAATCGCCAGAGCCCGAATGGTTAATGCTGTCCAACTCTATTTTTATTTTAGTCGCTTCGTTGGTGAATCTGAATTTAAAATTTTCAACTTCATAGTTGTTTATTTTGAATGCTAGGGGCTTGCTTTTATCGGCACTTTCCTGCTTCTTATTTTTCAAGGCAATGTCATAATTACCCACACCCTCTTTGTTAAAAATAATGTTTATTAATCCGTTTTTTGATGCGACACCTTCAATTTTCATTGGTTCATTAGCATCATTAAATAGTTCCATTACCGACATTTTTAAGTTCAGTTCTTGAAACGCCACTAGGGTATCTCCTTCAAAAGGGGCTTTGTTTATTACGGCTAATTTTTCGATTGAAATAGTAGCTTTTGGAAAACTTGAAAATAAGCTTAAATCAGCATTTTTAAATGTTATTTTAGCATCAACATTATCATTAAGTGCTTTTGTTACTTTTTCTTGTATCTTGTCTTTAAACAAATAGGGCACTGAAAAAGCCCCCACAAATAACACCAATAAAACAATTCCACTAATTTTCAAAACTTTCTTAAATACCATTTTCTTATCCATACTCTACTAATCTATTTTCTTTTTCTATCTATCTAAAGTTAATAAACAAAATCGAATTAATCGTTAATATTGTGTTATAAATTAGCTTAATTATTTAATAAAAAAATCCGCTTTTTAGTAAAACGGATTTTTTGTATTTTAGTGTTGAAAGTTTATTTTATTTTCAATTCGTAAGCCATTCGAGCTTGCAGTCCTTTTTGGGATGTCATTTGTTTTATATGTTTTAACACCTCATAATTTTCTGTTCCAATTGACTCTTTTATGATACTTTCTTTGCTTTGTGCTAAACCAAATTGTGATAAAATATCTCCAAATTCTTTATCAATTTCTGGATAATTTTTAGTTCTGTATTGGTTTGTTTTACCAAGTTTAGCCGCTTCAATTAAAGCTTCATCCATTCCGCCAATTTTATCTACAAGACCTATTCTTAGAGCATCTTGACCACTCCAAACTCTTCCTTGTCCAATGGCATCAACTTGTGCTGTAGTTAGTTTTCTACCTGCAGCAACTCTTTGTAAGAATACACCATAAATTCTTTCCACCCCTTCTTGTGCAAATCCTCTGTAGTTTTCGTCCATAGGTTTGAAAGGACTGTATTCTGCTGCGTTGGCATTTGTTTTTACTAGTTCCGTTGAGATTCCAATTTTTTTAGCTGCTTCAGAAAAGTTTGGCAATAAACCAAAAACACCTATTGAACCGGTAATGGTATTTGCTTCAGCAAATATTTTATTTGCATTACATGCAATATAATAACCACCCGATGCCGCATAATCTCCCATAGAAACCACTACAGGTTTTACCTTTTTTGTAATTTCAATTTCTCTCCAAATCAATTCTGAAGTTAAGGCATTTCCACCCGGACTATTAATTCGTAAAACAATTGCCTTTACATTTTTATCTTTTCTAGCATCTTGAAGTGAACGACGCATTGAACCTTCACCAATTTCATTTACATCTCCCTCACCGCTGCCAATTTCTCCCTGTGCATAAATAACTGCAATAACATCTTTTGATGAAAAATCAATGGTAGAAAGTGCCACTTCATTTGCATAATCTGAAATGGAAACTTTATTGTAGTCTCCGTCAGAATTTACTTGAAGTGCTTTTCTAATGTCGTTATGATAAATATCTTCGTATGCAATAATGTCTATCAAATTTTCTTTTTTAGCCATTTCAGGTGTTCTTGCTAATAAGCCTTCAGCAATTTGATTCAGTTTTTCAGTTGTTACTTTTCTGCTTTTTGCGATGTCTACCAAAATGGAATTCCAAATAGAACTTAATAATTGGGTGGTTTGCTCCCGGTTGGCTTCGCTCATTTTGTTTTCTAAAAAGGGCTCCACTGCACTTTTGTATTTCCCATGGCGAATCACCTCCATTTTTAATCCCGATTTATCTTCAAAATCTTTAAAGAACATAATTTCTGCAGACAAACCTTTAAAATTAAAATCCCCAATTGGATTAATGTAAATTTTGTTGGCAACCGAATTTAAAAAATATTCTTTTTGGGAATAATTATCCGCATAAGAATATATAAATTTCCCTGATTTTTTAAACTCTTCCAGTTGATCACGAAGTGCTTTTGTTTGCGCAATTCCTAAATCGGATACTGAGTTCAGTATCGAAATTCCTTTAATCTTGTCGTCTGTTTTTGCGTGATCAATTGCTTTTAGCACATCCGATAAACCATTATGATCTGCGACTGTATAGTCAAAATCTTTAAAATTGACCTTCCCGGCATAATCGTATTTTATTTCAGACAAATCCAATTCAATTACCGAATTGTCTTTAATAGTAACTGTATCTTCTGAGCTACTGAAAAGCGCTCCAATTACCACGAGTCCAAAAAAACTAACCATAAAAAACACAAACAACCCTACAATCGTTGCTAATACATTACCTAAAAACCTCATAATTTTATATTTTTCAATTAGTTGCGTGATGTTGATTTTTGTTACAGAATCAATTTGGAGTAAACAAAATAGTTATCAACAGAAAGCACAAATATACTTTAATTCTGAATTTCTTTTAGTTATTTTGTAGACTATGAATTTACAACAACAAGTAATCCTATCATTAGGCAGTAATCAAGGAAATCGTCATGAAAATATTGAGCAAGCCATTGCTTCAATACATCATGAAGTTGCTACTGTTGTGAAGGTTTCTTCTTTATATGAATCAGATTCTTGGGGATTTGAAAGCGACTCTTTTTACAATTGTGCTGTTGCCGTTCATACTAATTTAACTCCGGTTAAATTAATTAAGAAAATTCTAAAGCTTGAAAAAAAGTTAGGCAGAATTAGAACGAAAAGTTTAACTTATTTACCTCGAATAATTGACATTGATATTATCGCTTTTGGAGCAGAGGTTTTGAAATCTGATTTGCTTGAAGTTCCTCATAATCAGTTGCAAAATCGACTATTTGTTTTGTTGCCACTTTCAGAGATTGTTTCCGATTGGATGCATCCAATTACAAATAAATCAATTTCTGAATTATTATCAGAATGCACCGATACAGGGGCTTGTACTAAAATAGCACCACTTAGTGCACCGCTTTCTAAAATTAGTTTAGAAAATTTTAATTACATCGCAGTCGAAGGAAATATTGGTGCCGGAAAAACTACTTTAGTTTCTAAAATAGCAGAAGATTTTAATGCTAAAACAGTTTTTGAACGCTTTGCAGACAATCCTTTTTTACCTAAATTTTATAAAGATCAAAACCGATATGCGTTTCCGTTAGAGATGTCTTTTTTAGCTGATCGCTACCAACAAATATCAGATGATTTAGCACAATTTGATTTGTTTAAAGACTTCATTGTTGCCGATTATCACATTTTTAAATCCCTAATTTTTGCAAAAGTAACTTTGGCAGAAGATGAGTTTAGATTATATAAAACGCTATTTGATATTATCTATAAAGAAATGCCAAAGCCCGATTTGTATATTTATTTGTATCAAAATACAGAGCGATTGCTTCAAAATATTAAACGAAGAGGTAGAAGTTACGAGCAAGAAATTCCAGCTGAATATTTAGATAAAATCAATAACGGCTATTTGGATTATATTAAAACCCAACAAGATTTGAATGTATTAATTATAGACATTTCTGAACTTGATTTTTTGAAAAATCAAGAAGATTATATTTTTGTCTTAGAGGAAATTCAAAAGAAATTAGCTTAAGTTTTTCATCTTTTGAAATAAATCCCAAACAACTATTCCGGCACTAACCGAAATATTTAAGGAGTGTTTGGTTCCCAATTGTGGAATTTCAATACAACCGTCACACATTTTTATGGCTTCTTGCGAAACGCCATACACTTCGTTTCCAAAAACTAAAGCATATTTAGTTTCTTTTATAGGTTGAAAATTATCTAGAAAAACAGCATTTTCAACTTGTTCAATTGCATAAACAGTTGTGTTTTCAGCTTTTAATTTGGTAATTACTTCCAGTACATCTTTGGCATATTCCCATGCTACTGTATCTGTAGCGCCAAGAGCGGTCTTATGAATTTCTTTGTTTGGAGGCGTAGCGGTAATTCCGCACAAGTAAATTTTTTCGATTAAAAAAGCATCCGAAGTTCTAAATACTGAACCAATATTATGCAAACTTCTAATATCATCAAGAATAATGACGATAGGAGTTTTGTTGGCCAATTTAAAATCAGTAACCGATTTACGGTCTAATTCACTATTTTCTAATTTACGCATTACTTATTAGTTAAAAAAAAAGCTTCCGTTTTACAGGAAGCTTTTAATTATTTATAAAAAATATTAGCTTTTTGATTCAGTAGCTGGAGCTGGAGCATCTGGTAATACATTTCCTTTAATAGTAAGAACTTTAGTTTCTTGTCCTACAGCGTTAGATTTAACAGTTACTGTTTTTGTAAATTGACCTACTCTGTCGGTTGCATAGTGAACTTTAATTACACCTTTTGCTCCTGGAGCGATATCACCTTCTGGTTTTTGAGGAACTGTACAACCACAAGACCCTTGAGTGCTTTCAATTTTTAGTGGTTTATTTCCGTTATTTGTTAGTACAAACTCTCTATCTCCATTTGCATTGTGTGGTATAGTACCATAGTCAATAGTTTCATTTTCAAAAACCATTCCTGCACCATCTACTTTTGGAGATACTACTTTAGTAGCAGCAGCTTTTTTAGAATCTTTTTGAGCGTTAACCGAAGTAACACCGAATATAGCTAAAGCAGCTAATAATACAATTTTTTTCATTTTCTATTAGAATTAAAGAATTAACAAGCAAATCTAATAAAAAAACCAAAGTTAGCTCTTAAAAAAAACTTAATTTTTAAAATTTATTTCTATCGATGTTTTTTGAATAGAAATAATTAAATTCGTACACTTAATAAAAAATTTGCACAATTTGTCTTCAAAAGAAAAAACCCCAAAGGAAACCCCGTTAATGAAACAGTACAACGAGATTAAAAGGAAATATCCTGACGCTTGTTTGTTGTTTAGAGTGGGTGATTTTTATGAAACTTTTGGAGAAGATGCCATACGGGCATCTAAAATTTTAGGAATAATACTTACAAAAAGAGGCGCAGGATCTGAAACTGAAACTGCCTTAGCAGGGTTTCCGCACCATTCTATAAATACCTATTTACCAAAATTAGTCAAAGCCGGACTACGCGTGGCCATTTGCGACCAATTGGAAGATCCAAAAATGACTAAAACCATTGTGAAAAGAGGTGTAACCGAATTAATTACTCCGGGTGTTTCTATGAATGATGAGGTGTTACAATCCAAATCAAATAATTTTTTAGCTTCTATCTATTTTGGAAAAAAGAACTTAGGAGTTTCGTTTTTGGATGTATCTACCGGAGAATTTTTAACAGCCCAAGGAAATGAAGAATACATCGATAAGTTGCTTCAAAATTTCAGTCCGAGCGAAGTATTAATTCAGAAAAACCATAAAAATCAATTTAAGGATGCCTTTGGTGAAGATTTTAATGCGTTTTATTTAGAAGATTGGATTTACAAAGAAGATTATGCATTAGAAACGTTGACCAATCATTTTCAAACCAATTCCCTAAAAGGATTTGGAGTTGAAGAGTTAATGGATGGGATAATTTCTTCGGGAGCTATATTGTATTATTTGTCTGAAACACAACACAATAAAATTCAGCACATTACTAATATTCAGCGTATTGCGGAAGATGCCTATGTGTGGATGGACCGATTTACGATTCGTAATTTAGAATTATACCATAGTTACAATCCCAATGCAGTTACCTTATTGGATGTGATTGATAAAACGCTTTCACCAATGGGAGGCAGATTATTAAAACGCTGGTTGGCATTGCCTTTAAAGGATTTAGATAAAATTAGAGGCCGACACGAAGTGGTGTCTTATTTATTAGAAAATCAAGAAATTTTACATCAAATTCAACAACAAATCAAGCAAATATCTGATTTGGAGCGATTGATTTCTAAAATAGCAACCGGTAAAGTTTCGCCTCGCGAAGTGATCTATTTAAAAGATTCACTAGATGCTATTATTCCTATTAAAGAGTTGGCTTTGAAAAGTCCGCAAGAATCTGTTCGAGTTATTGGAGATAGTTTTCATAGTTGCGATTTGCTTCGTGAAAAAATTAAAACTACACTTAATCCCGATGCGCCGGTTGCTATTGCAAAAGGAAATGCAATTGCTACTGGAGTTCATGCCGAATTAGACGAATTGCGTGCCATTGCTTTTTCGGGTAAAGAATTTTTAGAAGGTATTGAAAAAAGAGAGTCGGAAGCGACCGGAATTTCCTCTTTAAAAATATCATTTAATAATGTTTTTGGTTATTATATAGAGGTTAGAAATACCCATAAGGATAAAGTTCCAGCAGAATGGATTCGCAAGCAAACTCTTGTCAATGCAGAAAGATACATTACCGAAGAATTAAAAGAATACGAATCAAAAATTCTAGGTGCCGAAGAAAAAATCCATCAAATTGAAGCGCAATTGTTTGATCAATTGGTGCAATGGATTGCAACTTATATCAAGCCAGTGCAATTGAATGCTAATTTAGTAGCACAGTTGGATTGCTTAACTTCTTTTGCGCAATTGGCTCAAGAAAACAAATATGTTTGCCCTGTAATGGACGATAGTTTTGAGTTGGAAATCACAAACGGAAGACATCCTGTAATTGAAAAGCAACTGCCAGTTGGGGTACCATATATTGCAAATGATGTGTTTTTAGATAGAGATTCCCAACAATTAATTATGATTACGGGTCCGAATATGTCTGGTAAATCGGCTATTTTGAGACAAACGGCCTTGTTGGTGTTATTGGCTCAAATGGGAAGTTTTGTCCCTGCAGATGCCCTGCGAATGGGAGTTGTAGATAAAATATTCACAAGAGTAGGAGCAAGTGATAATATTTCGATGGGTGAATCTACTTTTATGGTGGAGATGAACGAAACGGCTTCAATTTTGAATAATATTTCCGATAGAAGTTTGGTGCTTCTTGATGAAATTGGTAGGGGAACTAGCACCTATGACGGTATTTCTATTGCATGGGCTATCGCCGAATTTTTACACGAAAACCCTGCGCGACCTAAAACACTTTTCGCAACCCATTATCATGAGCTAAATGAAATGTGTGAGCAATTGCCTCGAATACATAATTTTAATGTTTCTGTAAAAGAATTAAAAGACACCGTGTTATTTATCCGAAAATTAGTTCCTGGCGGAAGTGCACATAGCTTTGGTATTCATGTGGCTAAAATGGCGGGAATGCCACAAATAGTGATTCAGAAGGCTCAAAAATTATTAAAAAAACTAGAGAAAGACCATTCTAGTGATGCTTTGCACGGCATTAAATCGAATAAGGATGAATTGCAGCTGAGTATTTTTAATTTAGACGATCCTTTGTTGGAAGAAATTAAAGAGGATATTATTGGTTTAGACATTAATACTCTAACGCCAATGGAGGCTTTAATGAAACTAAATGAATTAAAACGAATGCTTAGTAAAAAGTAATCTTTAGGTTATCAGAGGGTTAAGATATTCGTCATTTTTTTATCAAAAAGGTTTGTATAATTCAATATTAGTGTTACATTTGCATCCGCAATACAGTAGAAGTATTGTTCATGTTCCTATAAAATTTGATAATGCGAAAATAGCTCAGTTGGTAGAGCGCGACCTTGCCAAGGTCGAGGTCGCGGGTTCGAGCCCCGTTTTTCGCTCAACCAACTATAACTTTTATAGTTTTAATAAACTTAAAAGTATTCGCTCGGATGGTGTTGTATTTAATTAATTTTTTCTAAAAATTAGAGTATAACAGTAGAAAAGCATAACGCTCGGATGGTGAAATTGGTAGACACGCTGGACTTAAAATCCAGTGAACAGCAATGTTCGTGCGGGTTCAAGTCCCGCTCTGAGTACTAAAAGCTTCAAACTTATTGTTTGGAGCTTTTTTGTTTTAACAAACTTTTGTTTCTGTATGGGTACTTTTGTAATTACCAAGCGGCTTAATGGTTCGTATAAATATGAATTTAATTCGCGAAAAGGTAAAGCCATTTTAATTAGCGAAGATTATGAACTCCGTTTTGAATGCGAAGAAGCAATCGAAGCGTTAAAGAAGGCGGTAGATGTGATTTTCTTTATGCGATTCAAGACTAAAAACGGTAAGATGTACTTTAAGGTAATCGTAGATGAAAAAGAAGTTGCTGTAAGTAGAAAATACAACACCCAATTTTTAATGGAAAAAGGAATTGCAGAGATTACTCGATCACTGCATGTTTCTGAAATATTAGATTTTTCTTTTCCTGCAGATGTATTTTCGCAGGCCGAAGATGTTTTTGGATAATATTTAATTTAATAAGTTTTGTCCGGCTGAGCCTGTCGAAGACTTAAAATTAAGCATAAAAAAAGCTCCGCATCGCGGAGCTTTGATTTTAAATCAGAACTAGGTTCTAATTATTTTTTTGCAGGTGCAGCAGCTTCAGCAGGTGCAGCAGCTTCAGCTGGAGCAGCAGCAGTTGTGTCAACTTTTGCAGTATCAGCTACAGCAGCAGTATCAACAGCAGCAGTGTCAACAGCAGTTGTGTCAGCAGCAGCAGCGTCAGCGTTTTCAGATTGTTTACAAGATACTACAGTTAATGCAGCAATTACAGCTAAACTTAAAAATACTTTTTTCATCTTAATTTAATATAAAAGGTTAATTATTAATTCGGAGCAAAGATATAATTTTTTTTTATTGAAAAAACTTTTATTTCACTTTTTTAAAAATTTTCTCCTTGAATTCCATTTTTTATTTATCAATATTCATGCCAAACTTAAAGAAATGTTAAATTTATTTCTTTTTTGTGGTTTGAACGAGCTTTAATTCATTTATAATGTTCTGAGCACCAGCAAATTTATCAATAATAAACAATACAAATCGAGCATCTACCATAATATTTCTACAGATATCTGGAGAGTAAAAAATATCGCTCATGGTACCTTCCCATACTCTATCAAAATTCAGGCCAATTAAATTTCCGTTAGCATCTAATGCAGGGCTACCCGAATTTCCTCCTGTTGTGTGGTTGGTTGCAATAAAGCAAACCGGCATTTTGCCATTTACTCCATACATACCGTAATCTTTTGTTTGGTATAAATCGATTAATTTTTGAGGCACATCAAATTCATAATCTCCAGGAATATATTTTTCCATCACTCCATCCAAAGTTGTAAATGGCTCATAGTAAACGGCATCATTAGGTTCATAACCTTTCACTTTGCCGTAAGTAACTCTTAGAGTGCTATTGGCATCTGGGAAGTTTCTTTGATTTGGAAACAATTCCAAGATGGCTTTCATGTAAGTCCTTTGAGTTGCTATATTTTTTAAATTTAAAGCATCATAAGTTGGCGCTACTTTTGAAGTATATGCATTCGCCATGGCTTTAATTAATTGATATCCGTTATCGTTATTTATTTTTTCAATAACTGTTTTTGAATCGCCTTCTAATAATTCTCTAAATGCGTTCAAAGAAGTTAGTTTTGAATTTGAAAAGATAGTATTTGTCAACTGCGAAGCGTCTACATTTAGCAAACTTTCCGGAAGAAATTGTTTAGGCGATTTTGTAGCATATAATTGAATTAATTGCTCAAATATATTTTTATCTACTTCGGCATTGTAATCTTTATAAAAATCATCAATTCCTTTAGAAAGAGTATTTTTTCTATCGTTAAATGATTGCTCGCCTTTACTAGCTAACAATTGTTCTAATTGATATAATTTGTATCCAACAGCTAATATTTCGGTATTTCTTAAAGCCACTTCGGTAAAGTAATCTCTAGCCAAAGCATAGTCTTTAATTTCAGCATAATTTTTTTCAAAATCAGAAAGTAAATTTCCGTATTCGGCTTGTTTTCCTGCCTGAATTACTTTTTCTTGGAATTGTTTTTCAAATTTTTGCTTTGCTGCAACGGCATTGGCTTTTTTCAACCCTTTGGTTTCTCCCATCCATTTTTTCCAATAATTGGCAACACCAGCATATTTGGAAGCATATTGAATTTTGATTGCTTGGTCTTTTCTCATAAAGCGATCTTGCACTTTTAGCGCCGCATCACGAACTTCTATTTTGGCTGGATTTAAAGTTTCAACAATTTGGTTCACCGCTACCGAAGGCAAGTATTCTTGCGTTCTTCCTGGATATCCCATAACCATTGTAAAGTCGTTTTCTTTCACACCAGAAGTTGAAATTGGAAAGAACTTTTTAGGTTTATAAGGTACATTATCTGCTGAATATGCTGCCGGATGGTTGTTTTTATCGGCATAAATTCTAAATAATGAAAAGTCTCCAGTGTGTCTTGGCCAAACCCAATTATCGGTATCCGAGCCAAATTTACCAATTGAACTTGGTGGAGCTCCTACGAAACGAATATCTTTAAAAGTTTCGGTTACAAATAATAGGTATTGGTTTCCGTCGTAAAAGGTTCTAATTTTATTCTCTTGCCATGATTCTTTTGGCAAAGAATTACTTAAAGAAGAAATATTATCTTGAATTTTCTTTTGTTTTTCGGCTTCTGTAGCAAGTGTTGCAACCCCTTCCAAAACTTTGGTAGTTACATCTTCTATGCGCACTACGAACATCACCGTCATGTTGGGATTGGTTAATTCGTCTTCCATTTTGTAAGCCCAAAAGCCATCACGAAGGTAATCGTGCTCAACAGTTGAATGATTTTGAATAGCGTCAAATCCGCAATGGTGGTTGGTTAAAATTAATCCTTTATCTGAAATTACTTCGGCAGTACAACCGCCATCAAATTGCGGAACCGCATCTTTAAGGCTCGATTGGTTGGCGTCATAAATATCTTTAGCAGAAATTTTCATTCCCAACGATTTCATTTCGGTTTCGTTCATTCCTTTCAATAAAGAAGGAATCCACATACCGCCTTGTTGCGCTTGGGTTTGAAATACAAATAATACGAGTGCTAATTTTAAAAATTTCATGGATTAGGGTTTTTATTTTGATTTTACTAAATAGATTGTTTCTTCAAAGTTATAGTTATTTCCTTTTGTATACCAATTAATTGAGCTAAATAGAATTTTTATTTGGTAGTTTTTAAAATCAACTGTAAAAGACAAATCATCAACTAAAACATCTTTCGAAGCGGATTTGTATTTGTTGCAAAAGGCTTTTATTTGTGGCATAATATCTTTTACCTCCTCATTTATTTTTATTTCAAAAGTAGGGTTTTGAAAATTATATGTATTTGTGATTTTAATTAAATCCTTGCCAATAGTTGTCTCTATATTACCTCGGTTTTCACTATTTAAAATATATTGATATTCTTTAATTTCGTAAGTGTTTTTCTTGGTGTAAATTCTAACATAGTTGTCTACCTCTTTGTTTGTGTAGGTTACATTTTTAAATAAACCATTGTACCAATACTTGTCTTTTTCTACTAATGCTTTAGTTTTAGTGTCTAAATAAGTTTTTAAATATTCTTTATCACTGCGTTGACTCAAGTATTCAAATTTACTTTCTACTTCGTTTTTCAACGAATCGGCAATTGGAGCTTTAAAATCGATTAAGCCATTTACCATTAATTTATTGTTGGTAAGGATTTGTTTTAGTTCATTTTCCTGACTTCTTTTAGATACTGAAAACGCATTAAAATAAGGGAAAATCAAAGCAATTACTCCGAAAGCAAATAAGGAAATAGGAATGAATTTAATAGTGGCTTTTTTGAAAAAGATAAAATAAAACACAACCGTAGTAAGCCACACCGAAATTAATAATACAAAGTATCGGGCTTCGGTATATCCATATTGTAAAACTCTAGTGAAAATAGCTACAAAAAGCAATAAAATTAATGGAATCAAGGTGTAATAAAATATTTTGCTAAATAAGATAATCCAAGATTTTGCTTTTTCTTTATGTAACGGATGTACTAATAAAAGCGCAAAAATTCCAACAATAGAGTAGGCAAGAACTAAATAAGAAACCCAACCTCTTGGTAATTCCCAGTTAATGGTGATTTTTAAGCAATAAAAATATAAGATCACCACATAAATAATCAATAGCGGAATTAAGATAAATTGAGTGAAGAATTTTAAAACCACAGGATACGAACCTTCTTTTTCAAGGTATTCTAAACCCGATTCGTTAAAAAGTAAAAAGATACTTGTGCTTCCTAAAATGGATAGAGTGGCAAATGTTTCAAGATATATCTCACCTTTAAAATCAAAGTTAAATAACTCTTGAACAGCTAAAATAGCCAGTTGCACCCCGCTTGTTAATACTCCGGTGAATACAGCTGTAAGAAATAAATTAATGAATAAGTTCTTGTTGTATTGCCAAAAATTAGTTTCTTCATTTTCATTTTTTGTAAACGAAATAAAAGCTACCAATAAATGGGAAAGTATAAAAGTAGGAACAATAATAAACCCGTAAACTTCAGAGAAATTTTTCTCTTCACTTGGAAAAACAAAGAAAAACCCAATTAAAAACAAGATCCCGGTAAGTTGCCAAACCAATCCGTTTTTAATTCTTTGTGCTAGCATTTTTAATGCAAATTGAGAAGAAATACCTAAAGCAAAAGTGATTCCTAATCGCAATAATAAATATTCCTCTACATTATTTGGATTCGTTTCAATTCCGTAAACAATTACTATTACGGTTGCTAAAGACATTAATAAAACTAACGGATAGTTTAAAACTAGCGCTGTAACTTTAGATAAAATAAGGCTTATTTTGTTTTTCATAATTATAAAAATTTAATTTATCTATTAGTTAGATGTTTTGCAAAATAGTTACAGTGGCGCCTTTATTCATTTGAACAAATGTTTCGCAAATATGTCCTTTTTCGTGTTGAATGTCTTCGTTGGAAATTAAATTATCCAAAGTTTCATTTAATTCTTTTTGATTGGAAATAGAAACACAGCCTCCTTGATGTACTAAAGCTGTTGCTTCTGCAAAGTGCGAATAATTTGGCCCAATTACAATTGGAACTCCAAAAGTTGCTGGTTCCAAAATGTTATGCACTCCCGGATTTCCAAAACCTCCGCCAACATATGCAATATCGGCATAAGAGTAAATTTTGGTTAAAATTCCAATAGTGTCAATTATGAAAACTTGAAATTCATTTAGATTCTGATTTTCTTTTTCAGAATACAAAATGGTTTTTTTTGTGATTAACGTTTGAAGTTTATCGATTTCTGGTTTATGAATATTATGCGGCGCAATTATAAATTTCAAATCTGCGGAAGCAGAATTGATATAATTTATCAATAGGCTTTCGTCTTTTGGCCATGAACTTCCTATAACAATGGTTGTTTTTTGGTCTTTAAATTGTTCAATAAAATCTAAAGAATTGTCTCTTTCTAAAATAGAAACTACTCGGTCAAAACGGGTATCTCCTGAAATTTTTACATTAGTAAATCCAATGCTTTCTAATAGTTTTTTTGAATTTTCATTTTGCACAAAAAAGTAATCAAATGTATTTAGTGCGTTTCTGTAAAAACCTCCGTATCCTTTAAAAAAAGCTTGATTTTCTCTAAATATTCCAGAAATTAAATAGGTTTTTATGGTGCGTTTTTTTAATTCGTTAAGGTAATTTGGCCAAAATTCATATTTAATAAAAAACACCATTTCGGGGTGAACCAATTCTACAAATAATTGTGCATTGTGCTTGGTGTCTAGTGGCAAATAAATGGTTAAATCGGCTGTGGTGTTGTTTTTTCGAACTTCATAACCCGAAGGTGAAAAAAAGGTAACTACAATTTTGTGCTCAGGATATTTAATTTTGATTTGTTCAATAACCGGTAACCCTTGTTCGTACTCGCCTAAGGAAGCCGCGTGAAACCAAATGGTTTTGTCTGTAGGGTTTATTTTTTCTCTAATTTTCTCAAAAACACCTTTTCTTCCGTCAACAAAAAGTTTCATTTTCGGATTAAAAAGCGCCAAGAGTTTTACCAATTGGGATGCAAATAACAGAATAAGATTATAAAGAAAAAGCATCTTTTTTTATTTGTGTTGCTAAGTTAAGTTATTTTGAAACAGGTTTAGAAATTTTCACTTTTCATTAATCAAAACGAATGGTTTTTGCTGGGACAATTTTGGTAATTAAATACGAGGGAATTAACAAAACAATCAAGCAAACAACAACCGTTCCTATGTTTAGCGCAGCAATGAATAATAAATTAATATCAACAGGAGCAACGGTTACATAATAATTTTCAGGAGGTAATTTTATGACTCCAAAGTATTTTTGAATTACCAATAATCCAATTCCAATAAAATTTCCCCAAAATAATCCACGAAGAATAAGATAGTAGGCATTGTAAAGAAATATTTTTCGGATGCTCCAATTATTGGCCCCCATCGATTTTAGAATTCCAATCATTTGCGTTCTTTCTAATATTAAAACTAATAAAGCTACAACCATATTGATGGTAGAAACCACAATCATAATAATGAGAATGACCACAATGTTAAAGTCAAAAAGTTTAAGCCAATCAAAAATATAAGAATATTTTTCTTCGATGGTTTGCGATTTTAGTACAGAGGAAGTTTCTTGATATACTTCGTCACCTTTTTGTTTTATTTGTGTAAAATCGGATATAAATACTTCAAAACAACCCACTTGATCTGGGCTCCATCTGTTCATTCTTTGAAGGTGGCGAATATCTCCCAAGATATACGAAGAATCAAATTCTTGCATGCCCGAATTGTATATTCCTACAATTTTAAATTGGCGGATGTTGGGCAAACCATTCCCATTTTGCTTCATGAATAAGGTGTTGAAATTGGCACCCAATTTTAAATTAAGACGATTAGCTAAATACTCAGAAATTACAATTTCATTGTTTAATTTCCCTATTAGATTCGGAATAGTACCCGAAACCAAATATTCTTTTAGGTTTTCCCAGTCAAAATCTTTACCAACTCCTTTGTAAATTATTCCTTCAAAATCGGTTGCGGTTCTAATAATTCCAACCTTGGTTGCCACAGCTTGAACGTGTTGTATCCCTTCAATATTTTTAAATTTGGGATAAAACTTTTGATGGATCGAAATGGGCTCGGTGCTCACATCCGATTCATTCCCATTGAAATTTGAAATAATAATGTGTCCGCTGAATGCAGCAACTTTTTGACGAATTTTTTGTTGTAATCCAATCCCGGTTGCAATTGAAACGATCATCATAATCATGCCCAACGCAATTGCAGTGATTGCAATTTTTATTATTGGCGCAGAAATACTACTTTTATGGTCTTTAGTAGTAAGGAGTCGTTTGGCTATGAAATGCTCGAAGTTCAAAGAAATTGAATTTGAAATTGTAGCAAATATACGCAAAGTTTTTAGCCAGCACCGATTCCGGTTTCACAGATTAAAAATAGTTTTATGAAATATTTTATTAATAGTTTTTTGCTTTTGGTTTGTTACCTGTTTGCTTCTGCTTCGTGTGGAACTCCAAAAAACAACTTTTCAAATTCTAAAGACCCAATTATTACTGGTGCCGAGCGATCTGATTTTTATTTGCCACTATTAATAGATAAAAAAGTAGGGATTGTAACCAATCAAACAGGAATTATCAAGATTTCAAACGAGGGTACCGTTTCAATTGTTGATTATTTAATTTCAAATAAAATAGCCGTTCAAAAAATATTCGCTCCCGAGCATGGTTTTCGTGGAACAGCCGATGCTGGTGAACATGTGGTAGACGGAAAAGATACTAAAACAGGGTTGCCTATAATTTCCCTTTACGGAAATAATAAAAAGCCAAAACCTGAGCAATTGGCAGGAATCGACATCATGATTTTTGATTTGCAAGATGTGGGCGCCCGATTTTACACCTACATTTCTACGCTACATTATATTATGGAGGCTTGCGCCGAAAACAATATTACCTTAATGCTGCTGGATAGACCCAACCCAAATGGAGCTATTGTGGATGGACCAATGCTAGAAAAAGAATATACCAGTTTTGTTGGAATGCATCCAATTCCTCTGCTACATGGCATGACTATTGGGGAATACGCCCGAATGATAAACGGAGAAAAATGGTTAAAAGGCGGGATTCAATGTGATTTGAAAGTAATTCATTGCCTAAATTATAAACGCGATATGGTTTATGATTTACCTGTAAAACCATCGCCCAATTTACCCAATTCACAAGCGGTGAATCTATATGCAAGTTTGTGTTTTTTTGAAGGTGCGAATGTGAGTGTAGGCCGAGGAACCGAAAAACAATTCCAAATTTACGGTTCTCCCTATTTGCCAGAAAGTAATTTTAGCTTTACACCAATTCCAAATTTTGGTGCTAAAGAACCCGTTTATAAAGATCAATTGTGTTACGGTGAAGATTTAACCCAAATTGAAAAAGTAAAACAATTGGAATTAAAATGGTTGTTGAAAGCCTATAATTCGACTGCTGATAAATCAAAATTCTTTAATGAATTTTTTACCAAATTAGCCGGAACAAAAAAATTGAAGCAACAAATTGAAAGTGGATTATCCGAAACTGAAATTAGAAAATCTTGGGAAAAAGGACTGAATGATTTTAAGGAAATGAGAAAGAAGTATTTAATTTACTAAAATTACAATGGCAATTTCTCTTTCATTTTTTCTACAATATTGAAAGCAGCCGGACAAATTTCAACATTCTTTAAAGTTAAATTTGCAATCTGTTGGAACTTTTTTCTGTCGGTGTGTGGGAATTCTCTACAGGCTTTTGGGCGCACTTCATAAATAAAACATTTATTATCTGCTTCTAAAAAAGTACATGGAACGCTTTGCAAAACATAATCGTTGTCTTCGTCAATGCGCAAATATTGATCTATAAATTGCTGTGGTTTTTGCTTGAAATGTTTTGAAATGCGTTCAATATCCGCCGAGGTAAAAAGCGGCCCGGTTGTTTTACAGCAATTGGCACAATCTAAACAATCGGTGCGCTTAAATTCGGCATCGTGTAAATCTTGCATCACATAATCCAAGTTTTTGGGTGCTTTCTTTTTCAGCTTATCAAAATACTTTTTGTTTTCGATATGCTTATCTTTGGCAAGTTTTCCGAGTTCGTTTAATTGTGGTTTCAAGTTCCAAGTTTCAAGTTGAGCCACAAAGTTAATCAACTTGAAACGTTAAACCTGAAACTTTACAAAAATGTTAGATTTATTCGGAAAAGCCATTCTCGATTTTCAAACCAACAATTCGCCCGAAGATATTATCACAGAAACCAACATTTCGGAGGCCGATGAAATGGATGTGGCCTATCTTTTTCGTGATTTTGATTCCATGCCTAAATTAGAGCAAAAAGCGTTGCAACTTGCAAAAGGTAAAATTCTAGATGTGGGTTGTGGCGCCGGTAGTCACAGTTTGTATTTGCAAGAAAAAGGTTTTGATGTAACTGCAATTGATGTTTCACCTAGCGCTATTAAAGCGTGTGAATTGCGTGGAGTCAAAAATGCAAAAGTTCAAAATGTTTTGGATATAGAAAATGACAAGTTTGATACTATTTTGTTATTAATGAACGGCACAGGAATTTTTGGAACACTTGCAGCAACGGCTACTTATTTAATGAAATTAAAAAGTTTGCTTGCACCAAACGGGCAAATATTGATTGACTCTTCGGATATTATTTACATGTTTGATGATGCCGAAGACGGCTCAAAGTGGATTCCTGCCGAGGGTTATTATGGTGAATTAACCTTTACGATTTCATATAAAAAGGAAACAGAAGTGCCTTTTCATTGGTTGTATTTAGACTACAACACCCTTCAAAATGCGGCACATGACAACGAATTGGAATGTGAACTGATTTCAGAAGGCGCGCATTTTGACTATTTAGCGAAGTTGTATTAAATAAAAAAACCCAAACTTTGTTTGGGTTTTTTATCAATTGTTGCAATTAATTATTGCATGTATTTCATTACTAAAGCTTGCATTTCACCTTGAAGCGCCATCATTTCTTCTTGAGATTTTGAAGCGATAACTTCAGCTTTATCGGCCATTTTCTTTCCTACTGGACT
>CAMCBB010000024.1 GCA_945872875.1 Flavobacterium psychrophilum | reverse complement strand
GTAGAAGTTAAACGAACATTGGCATATATTAAATCTTGTGCATTAATAATATAACCTTTATTATTTTTAATTGTACTGACATCACTGCTAGAAATTAATAGTTGGGAGTCAAATCCATTACCAATATTGTAGATATAGGGAGTGTCTCTACTTACGGTTCCAGTTATAGTAGTACCTCCAATTTCCTGAATAACAAAACTTATTGGAGTTACACTTGGACAAGAAATATAAATAAATTGACCTTGTGGATCTTGACTATCAGAATTAGATAAAGGCGGTAAATAATGCGTTTTACTAAATTGTGAATAACAATTAATTGTAAACAAGGCAATTACTATATAAATTATATATAGGGCTTTTTTCATGGGTCTAAAAGTACTATTTTTTTAAAAAGTAATTACAGAATATATAAATTCTTTAACACTCGTTATTTAGTAATATATTTTTAAAATATAATAAGACCTTGAATTATCATAAAGGTTTAATTTTATTATGAAATTTTAATCTCTTTTAGGGGTGTTTTTTTTATTTCTTTTTTCCTCTTTTTTTTCTTTTGCAGTTTTAAGAGGTTCCTTTTTTATATTTTTTTTTGCATCCTGACTTTTTGCCATTTTATATAGATTTAATTACTTATTAGGTAAATGTAATTAAAATTAATTTAAGATAAAATTGGCTTTCATATTCTCCGGTTTTTTAATTATTTTAGCAAATCAAAATACAATTATGATTTCTGAATTACAATTCCAAAATGAACTTCAATTAATTATTCAAAATGCCCTTCGTGAAGATGTGGGAGACGGAGATCATTCCTCCCTTGCGTGTATTCCAAATTCTGCAGTAGGGAAAGCTAAATTATTAGTTAAAGATACCGGAATTATAGCTGGAGTGGTCTTTGCCAAAATGATTTTTGAACAAGTAGACCCAAGTTTAAAGCTAGAAACTTATATTAAAGACGGAGAAGAAGTTACCAATGGTGATGTGGTGTTTGTAGTTTCTGGTAGTTCGCAGTCAATATTAAAAGCAGAACGGTTGGTTTTAAATTCAATGCAACGAATGAGTGCTATTGCAACCAAAACAAAAAGTTATGTTGATTTATTAAAAGGAACACAAACTAAAATTTTAGACACTCGAAAAACAACACCTGGATTTCGAGCTTGTGAAAAATGGGCAGTTAAAATAGGAGGTGGAGAAAACCATCGATTTGCATTATATGATATGATCATGCTCAAAGACAATCATAATGATTTTGCTGGTGGAATTACTAAAGCTATTGAAAAAACTAAAGAATATTTGAAGCAGAATAACAAAGATTTAAAAATTATTGTGGAAGCTAGAAATTTGGATGAAGTAAAAGAAATTTTGCAAAATGATGGAGTATATCGAATTCTGTTAGATAACTTTAATTTCGAAGATACAAAACAGGCAGTTGCCATAATTGGAAACAAATGTCAAACCGAATCATCTGGAAATATTAATGAAAATACGATTCGTAGTTATGCCGAATGTGGCGTGAATTATATCTCTTCTGGTGCTTTAACACATTCTGTTTACAATATGGATTTAAGTTTAAAAGCTATTGAATAATGAGTATTGAAATAGAAAATAAATTAGTAAAAATTCCGGTTATTAAACAACTGGTCCAGTTGGGGAAGTCAATAAAACTTCCTTGGCTGCACGGTTTGTCTTTTTATGATTTATTAGAACTTTATTTTATAGGAATTATTGAGGGAGCTGTTTCGTACCGTGCTGCAGCTATAGCCTTTAGTTTTTTTATGGCTCTTTTTCCTTTCGCCTTATTTATTTTGAATCTTATTCCTTATATCCCAATAACAGGTTTTCAGGATGATTTTATGAATTTTGTTCATCAAAGTTTGCCGCCCACAACCTTTGAGGCTGTTTCAAAAATTATTAACGATATTTTACATAATAGTCATTCTGGATTAATTTCAACAGGGTTTTTAATGGCAATTTTCTTAATGGCTAATGGTGTCAATGCAATTTTAGGTGGCTTTGAAAGTTCGCATCATGTTACCTTAAAAAGAAAATTTATTGGGCAGTATCTAATTTCATTAGCACTTTCCATAATTCTTGCGTTACTGTTAATCATAACGGTTGCTGCAATAGTAATTTTTGAAGTTTTTATTCAAAAGTCGAAAATTCAAGTTGTACTTTCAGATAGTATTCCTTTAATTGAAATGGGGCGTTATGTGTTTTTAATACTAATGATATTAATTACAACTTCTATATTATTTAAATTTGGGACAAAACAAGAAACTAGACGCTCTTTTTTTTCAATTGGAGCTGTTTTAACAACAATATTGATAATTTTATCTTCATATTTTTTTGGAATATGGGTTGTTAAATTCTCAAAATATAACGAACTTTACGGTTCAATAGGAACACTACTAATAGTAATGTTTTACATTTGGATTAATAGTATGATTCTACTTTTAGGTTTCGAACTAAACGCAAGTATTAATTATTTAAAAAAAATCAATTCAAAATGACATCAAAAATGTGTAAATTCAGCAGTAAATCTCTTTTTGTTTTTTTATTAGTTTCTCAATTTTCATTTTCTCAAAATATTATTGGAAAATGGAAAACAATTGATGATGAAACAGGTAAAGAAAAATCAATTGTAGAGATTTTTGAAAAAAATGGAAAAGTATTTGGTAGAATTTTAGAAGTATTGGACCCAGAAAAAAAGAATAAAAAATGCGAATTGTGCGATGGAGAAGATAAAAATAAGTCAATTCAAGGACTTGTTATTATTAAAGGTTTAACAAAAGAAGATGATGAGTATTCAAATGGGAAAATATTAGATCCAAAAAATGGAAAGTTATATAAATGTTCTATTTCTTTAGAATCTAAAGACAAATTAAAAGTGAGAGGCTATATAGGAATTTCATTAATTGGAAGAACTCAATATTGGTATCGAGCAAAAAGTTAATATTTTGCATTAGTAGATAAAGCAGCTCTAAATCCCTATCTTAAAACTATAATGCATTTCATCGAAGTTCTTTTACCGTTATCCTTAGCTAAAACTTTTACCTACAGTGTTTCTGAAGCGGAGTTTAACTATATTCAAAAAGGAGTTCGTGTTGCGGTTCCATTTGGGAAAAACAAAATATACACCGCTTTAGTAATTGATCTTCATCAAATTCCACCTACTTTATATGAAGCTAAAGAAATTCATCAAATTTTAGATGAAAATCCCATTGTAAATGAATTTCAAATTGCACATTGGCAATGGATTGCTTCCTATTACATGTGCGCTATTGGCGATGTTTATCGAGGCGCCATGCCGTCTGCTTTTATTTTAGAGAGCGAAACTATTGTTTCTTCTCAAAAAGAAACTACAATTGAAGTTAGTGAATTGTCCGATGAGGAATACCTAATTTATGAAGCCTTACAACAGCAAAGTTCATTAAAGGTTCAGGATATTATGTCTATTTTGAACAAGAAAAGTATATTTCCTGTTGTTCATAAATTACTACATAAAAATGTTTTAACACTTCATGAAGAAATACATGAAGAATACAAACCAAAATTAGTTCGATACATTCGATTGAATGAAGAATATTCTAACGAAAACAAATTAGTTTCTTTATTGGATTCTCTAAAAGGAGCAAAACAAAAAGAAGTTTTAATGCACTATTTTCAGTTGCAAGCAGTAGAGAAAAAACCAATTTCTGTAAAACATTTAACCGAAACTGCTCAAACTTCGGCGGCAATAATTAAAGCATTAATCGATAAAAACATCTTTGAAGAATATTATCTACAGCACGATCGAGTTAATTTCGATTCAAATAAAACTGCTTCAAATTTACAATTGAGTGAAACTCAAAGTAAGGCTTATTCTGAAATTATAGAAAGTTTTAATACTAAAGAAGTTTCCTTGTTACACGGAATTACTTCTTCTGGAAAGACCGAAATTTACACCAAGCTAATAGAAGATTACCTGGCTCAAGGAAAACAAGTTTTGTATTTGCTTCCTGAAATTGCTTTAACTACGCAATTGGTTTCTAGGTTGACTCAGCATTTTGGTAATGAAGTGGCGGTTTTTCATTCCAAATATTCAAATAACGAACGCATTGAAGTTTGGAATCAAGTTCTTGAAAAATCGGATAAAGCCAAGATTGTGATAGGGGCGAGGTCGGCTTTGTTTTTGCCGTATTCTAATTTAGGTTTGATTATTATTGATGAAGAGCACGAACAAACTTTTAAGCAGCAAGATCCAGCACCAAGATACCATGCGCGTGATGCAGCTATTGTTTTGGCGCAAGCTCAAAAAGCAAAAGTTTTATTGGGTTCTGCTACGCCAAGTATTGAAACTTATTTCAATGCGCAATCAGGAAAATTTGGATTGATATCTATCAAAGAACGCTATGGTAAAGCACCTTTGCCTGAAGTAGAATTGGTGGACTTAAAAGAAAGCTACTTCAAAAAAAGAATGAAAGGTCATTTTAGTATGACTTTAATTGAAGCTATAGCCGAAGCATTATCTGCAGGCGAGCAAGTAATTCTTTTTCAAAATAGACGCGGTTTTTCACCGGTTTTAGAATGTATTACTTGCGGACATATTCCTCAATGTACAAGTTGCAATGTGAGTTTGACTTATCATAAATTTAAAAATCAATTGCGTTGTCATTATTGCGGGTATTCAATTGCTAAACCAACAAATTGTCATGCTTGTTCAAGTGTTGATATCACCGCAAAGGGTTTTGGAACTGAACAAATTGAATTGGAGTTAGCTGAGTTATTTCCTACAAAAAACATCAAGCGAATGGATCAAGATACCACTCGTGGTAAATACAGCTTTGAGAAATTAATTGATAGTTTTAAAAATAGAGAAATAGATATTTTGGTTGGAACACAAATGCTAGCCAAAGGATTGGATTTTGATAATGTAACTTTGGTTGGAATTATGAATGCCGATACTATGTTATACCATCCCGATTTTAGGGCTTTTGAAAGAAGTTTTCAAATGATGACTCAAGTGTCAGGTAGAGCAGGTAGAGCGGATAAAAAGGGAAAAGTGATTATTCAGACCTATAATGTGAATCACAATATTATTCAACAAGTCACACATAATGATTTTGGCTCTATGTATAAAGAGCAGCTTTATGAACGCTTAATTTATAAGTATCCACCCTATTTTAGATTAGTAAAACTGACTTTAAAACACAAAGATTTTGAAAAATTAAAAGAAGGTTCAATGTGGTTGTATCAAGTATTGAGTCAAAATTTGCAAATACCTGTACTTGGTCCAGAAGAACCTGGAATTAATCGTATTCGTAATGAATATATAAGAACCATAATGGTTAAAATTCCTCAAGAAGGGGCATTGGTTTCTACTAAAAAAACAATTCAGAAAATGCTAAATAGCTTTGAAGCTGTAGCTCAATATCGATCTATAAAAGTAACAGTTAATGTGGATTTTTATTAATCTATATAAAGTGCTTTAATCAGATCTTCTTTTTTATTTCTACTTAACGGAATTTTTGTTGGACCAATTTCAGCAAATTTGCTATTAAATCGTTCTACTTTCTCTATATTGATAATATACGATTTATGAACTCGAATAAATTTTTCGGAAGGCAAATCCTTTTCAAAAGATTTCATTGTTGACAATACTAAATGAGAATCTTCTTCGGTTACTACTTTTACATAATCTCCATAGGCCTCAATCCATTTGATTCTATTGGTGAAAATTTTTAATTTTTTCAGATTACTTTTAATAAAAATATGATCACCATCTTCTTCAACATGTTCTTTCTTTAATTGGTAAAATTCTAATGCTCTTTTAATTGCCGAATTAAAGCGATCTTGTAAGACAGGTTTTTGAAGATAATCGGTTGCATTATAATCAAATGCTTTAAGCGCATATTCTGCTTTGGCTGTGATGAATATTATTTGCGGATTTACTTTTAAGCTGTCAATTAAATCAAATCCATTAATAACCGGCATTTCAATATCTAATAGAACCAAGTCTACATCATTTACGGTAATACAGTTTTTAGCTTCAATAGGATTTGAGAAATCTCCAACCAACTTTAGATTAGGGTGATTGTTTACTAATTTAGTAATAACTATTCTTTGTAAAGAACTGTCTTCAATGACAACGCAGTTTAATTTCATTATCAATTAATTTATTGATTTTGTGTTGCTAATATATTTTTTTTAAAATTGAGAACCTAATCTTTGTAGCTTTTTTTTGCTTTTTAGCGATTAATATTGATTTGTGCTTGTTTATTTATAAATAATACTTACTTTTGCACCCAATTTTATATAATTAAAAACATATTTATTATGAATCATTACGAAACTGTTTTCATCTTAAATCCCGTTTTATCTGAAGTTCAGGTAAAGGAAACAGTAAGCAAATTTGAAGATTTTCTTACAAGCAGAGGAGCAAAGATGGTATCTAAAGAGGATTGGGGCTTAAAAAAATTAGCTTACGAAATCCAAAACAAAAAAAGTGGTTTTTACCATTTATTTGAATTCCAAGTGTCACCAGAAGTATTAATTGCTTTTGAAACTGAATTTAGACGTGACGAAAGAATTATGCGTTTCTTGACTGTAAGTCTTGACAAACATGCAATATCTTGGGCAGTAAGAAGAAGAGAAAAACTTAAAGTAGCAAAAGCGTAATCATGGCAAATTTACAACAATCAGCTTCAGGAAAAAAAGACGGAGATATCAGATATTTAACGCCTTTGAACATAGAAACTAACAAAACTAAAAAGTATTGTCGTTTCAAAAAATCTGGAATCAAATATATTGATTATAAAGATGCAGATTTCTTATTAAAATTCGTTAACGAACAAGGAAAAATTCTTCCTCGTCGTTTAACAGGAACTTCATTGAAGTATCAAAGAAAAGTGTCTGTTGCTGTGAAAAGAGCACGTCACTTAGCTTTAATGCCATATGTAGCCGATTTATTAAAATAATTTAAAATCAACAGTTGTTGGTTTCTCCAATAAGGGAACCTAACTTCTATAATTAAGGACAACAACATGGAACTTATATTAAAACAAGACGTTCAGAATTTAGGATTTAAAGACGATGTAGTTACAGTAAAAGCTGGTTACGGTCGTAATTTCTTAATACCACAAGGATTTGCTCAATTAGCTACTCCTTCTGCTAAAAAAGTTTTAGCTGAAAATTTAAAACAAAAAGCGCACAAAGAAGCAAAAGTTGTAGCAGATGCTCACAAAATTGCTGAAGCTATTAAAGCTTTAGAAATTAAAATTACCTCTAAAGCAGGTGGTGAAAAACTATTCGGTTCTGTAACAAACATTGACATTGCAGAAGCTTTGGAAAAAGCAGGTCAAACTATTGAAAGAAAATTCATCACTAGTGGAACTGTAAAAAGAACTGGTAAGTATACTGCATCTATTAGATTACATAGAGATGTTGTAGTTGAATTACCTTATGAAATTGTAGCTGAAGTTTAATAACTTTCTACTATAAATTAAAAAGTCTCGATGTAAGTCGGGACTTTTTTTATAAATCATTAATTATGAAATATAAAAGATTAACCAAAGAGCAATTGGAAGAATTGCACCAAGAATTTGCAACTTTTTTAGCAACTCAATCTATTGATAAAAACGAATGGGATGAAATTAAAGTAAAAACTCCAGAAGTTGCTGAGCAAGAGTTGGATGTGTTTTCCGATTTGATTTGGGAAAATGTATTGACAAACGCCCAGTATTTAGAGCACTTTTCTAAAAATCATATTTTTTTATTTCATTGCCAAGAAAATCACATTGATTCAATGGTGATTAAATCACTGGTTACAGATGTTGATTTTTTGCAAAAATCGGGAATGGAATGGTTGAGTGATAATTTATTTACGGATACCGTTGAAATGCTTACAGGAAAAAAAGGTTATGACGGAGATAGAAACACTTCTATATTTAATTTAATTAAGGAAGGTGCTATATTAAGCGATGGTCAATTGTATCTTCAAATTAATTCTATTATTCAATAGTTTTTTCTTTTTTAAATTCAAAATAAATGGCTATTTTAGTACGCGAAACGAACTAATTAGCCATTTCTTCATTTATGGAAATTCAAATAAAAATTCAGCGATTACGAGAGGAATTAAACCAACATAATCACAATTATTATGTTTTGGATCACCCAACTATTTCTGATTTTGAATTTGATTCGAAATTAAAGCAGCTTCAAGATCTTGAATTGCAGTACCCCGAATTTTTTGATGAAAATTCCCCATCACAACGCGTTGGTGGTACTATTACTAAGAATTTTCAAACGGTAGTTCATGAAAACCGAATGTATTCTTTGGATAATTCCTATTCTAAAGAAGATTTGCAAGATTGGGAAAACAAAATTCAAAAGGTTTTAGGAAATGTATCCTTACAATATACTTGCGAGCTTAAATACGATGGAGCTTCCATTTCAATTACCTATCAAGATGGGAAACTGCTTAAAGCGGTTACTCGTGGCGATGGTTTTCAGGGAGATGATGTGACTAATAATATTAAAACTATTCGTTCGATACCTTTACAATTACAAGGTAATTATCCTCCAAAATTTGATATTCGTGGTGAGATAATTCTCCCGTTAGAGGGTTTTGAAAAAATGAATCAGGAATTGATTGAAATCGGAGAACAACCGTATTCAAATCCAAGAAATACCGCATCTGGAAGTTTGAAATTACAAGACAGTGCTGAGGTTGCCAAGCGTCCGCTAGATTGTTTATTGTATTTTATTAC
Source organism: Flavobacterium psychrophilum (assembly GCA_945872875.1). Lineage (GTDB taxonomy): Bacteria > Bacteroidota > Bacteroidia > Flavobacteriales > Flavobacteriaceae > Flavobacterium > Flavobacterium psychrophilum_N. Next base: position 10,503 of record CAMCBB010000024.1, on the reverse strand, counting down.
AGGTAATAATTTACCTTTTCAAACTCAATATTATGGATTGGAAGCGGCAAGAAACTGGGGATTTAAAGTCCCAAGTCAATCCAAGTTAGCTGCTAACTTGGATGAAGTTTTTGAATTCATCAATTACTGGGATGTGCACCGTCATGATTTACCCTATGAAACGGATGGTGTAGTAATAAAAGTTGATGATTTTAATTTGCAAAATGAATTAGGATATACCGCAAAGTCACCACGATGGGCTATTGCTTATAAATTTAAATCGGAGCAGGTAACGACTATATTAAATTCCATTTCATATCAAGTTGGAAGAACTGGAGCAATAACTCCAGTTGCTAATTTAGAGCCTGTTCAATTAGCGGGAACAATAGTAAAACGGGCTTCATTGCATAATGCCGATCAAATAGAAAAATTAGATATTCGAGTTGGAGATACCGTTTTTGTAGAAAAAGGAGGGGAGATTATTCCGAAAATTATAGGAGTGTCACAAAGAGGAAATCAGGCAGTGCCAACTAAATATATTAACCATTGCCCAGAATGTAATTCAGAGTTAACACGAAAAGAAAGCGAAGCCCAACATTATTGTCCTAATTATTATGGTTGTCCACCACAGATTATAGGTAGAATTCAGCATTATATTTCTAGAAAAGCCATGGATATTGAAGGATTAGGTGGCGAAACGGTAGCGTTGTTGTATGAAAACGGATTAGTAAAAGACTATTCCGATTTGTATGAATTAACGGTTGATCAAGTTATTCCATTGGAGCGAATGGCTCAAAAAAGTGCTGAAAATTTGGTTAATGGAATTGAAAAATCAAAAGAAGTTCCTTTTGAACGCGTATTATTTGCACTCGGAATTCGTTATGTTGGAGAAACTGTAGCGAAGAAATTAGCGAAACATTATAAATCAATTACTGCTTTAAGTCAGGCCTCGTTAATGGATTTGATTTTAGTGGATGAAATTGGCGATCGAATAGCTCAGAGTGTAATTGAGTTTTTTGAAAACCAAGACAATATAAAGATTATCCAAAGATTGCAATCGTTTGGTGTGCAATTTGAAATTATTGAAAAATTCAATCCCGATGCAACCGATAAATTAGTTGGGAAAACCTTTGTGGTTTCTGGTGTTTTTGAATTATTCTCAAGAGATGATTTAAAAAAATCTATTGAAGATAATGGAGGTAAAGTAGGAAGTTCTATTTCGGCTAAAACCGATTTTGTGATTGCAGGCGATAACATGGGTCCTGCCAAATTGGAAAAAGCCAACCAACTTGGAATAAAAATAATTTCTGAGCAAGATTTTGTAGAAATGATAAAAGGGTAATGCAAAGCATTACCCTTATTTATTTACATCAATCAATAAATTAAATGACAATAGATTTTCCTTTGCTTGCTATTTCTTTATCAGAAGTAAGATAGAAGTCAATTCGACCTAAATTTAATCCGTAACATCCCACTTGATTAATTAGTACTTCTTTACCATCTAGATTTTTTTCAATAACTGGTTTGTCAAGAAAGGTGTGCGTATGTCCACCAATAATTAAGTCGATGTCTTTCGTTTTTTTGGCAAGCATTAGGTCGCAAACTTTGTTTGGTTCTTCTTTGTAATTATAGCCAATATGAGATAAACAAATTACAAGGTCGCATTTATTTTCGTGTTTTAGAATTCGAGCCATGTCAGTCGCTGATTCTATTGGATCATTGTATACCGTTTCTTTACAGTTTTTCTTATCTACCAAACCTTGTAATTCAATGCCTAGACCAAATATTCCAATTTTAATTCCGTCTACATATTTAATTTGGTAGGGTTTTACATGTTCATCTAATACCGTATTTTGAAACCCATAATTAGATACGAAATCAAATTTTGCATTGGGCATTTGCGCAAGAAGTCCGTCAATTCCATTATCAAAATCATGATTACCAAGAGTCACAACATCATAACCCATCATATTCATTAATTTGAACTCCAATTCTCCCCCATAATAATTAAAATAGGGAGTTCCTTGAAAAATATCACCAGCGTCTAGTAAAAGAACATTAGGATTTTCTTTTCGGATGGTTTCAATAATAGCAGCTCTTCTAGCTACGCCACCCATCCCAGGATTTCTGGGGTGATTGTCAGGAAACGGATCGATATAACTGTGCACATCATTGGTGTGCAATATGGTTATGTGTTTAATATTATCACTTTTAAAACTACTTAAGGAGAAACTTGTTAATCCTAAAAAAGCAGAAGTAGCAGCTGTTTTTTGTATAAAATCTCTTCTTTTCATTACTTTATTCTTTAGTGATTCTAATGTCTTTATTTATTACAAGCGTGTCTACATCTTTAAAATAATCAATCATAATATTACGCAGTTTGTAATTTAAATCATGGCGTTCTACATTTTGTTTAAAAAACTCCATGTTATCTCCGCCATTAGATAAATAGTCTGAAGTTACCACATAGTAAATAGTATTTTCTTCTAAAGGTTTTCCTTTTACAAGAATATTGATAGGTTGTTTATCTTTAGAGATCGTAAAGGTCATCCCCGACAATGGGTGAGGTTTCTTTTCGGAAATTATATAATTTGCAATAGCAATTATTTGTTCTTTTTTTAATCCTACAACAACAGCACTATTTTCAAATGGCATAACTTCGTATGCATTTCTGGCAGTTACATCGCCTTTGGGTAGAATTGTTCGAATGCCACCATGATTTAAAATACAAACATCTATTTTTTTATTTTCTCTTTTTAGAAAAATAGGATTACTTTTTTCCAAAGTGATGTCAGCTAGAAAACAACCTATATTAGTTTGTAATTCACCTTTAGATTTGTCTAAGTTTTCAGGACAATAGGCTAAAACTTCATTTAGGTCTTTGTCAATGTGTTCTCTAAAGGGTTTGATGTAGTTTTCAATTTCGGGAACGGCACTTTGTTTATCTTTTACACCTATCTTTTTACCTTCAATCTTAGTCACATAATAGGGGTGACTCGCACATGCAATTAAAAGTGAAAATGTTAATAATAAAACAAAATGTTTCATTTCAACGATATAGTTTTTTAGTTTTACCATTATTATACGACTAAAATCAGTTAATTTTGTAATCTGGTAAAAGTACTATGTTTTTAAATAATATTAAGGAGTTTTGGGTAAAAAAAATCGTTAAGAAAAAGTTACTAAATGTGAACCATTTGGCAACCAATTCAGTTATTACCAAAGTTGGATTAATAATTGATGAAACCTATTTTTTTGACAAAAAAGAACTTCTTAATCAATTAATTAATAATGGGTTATTTTTAGATAATATTTCGGTTATAGTTTTTAGAAATGTGATTAAGAAAAATGATAATTTGGAATTTCCAAGTTTTTCATATCATGATATTAGTTGGTCTGGTTTAATTAATAATAAAGAAGTAATAGATTTTATTGAAACAGAATTTGATTTATTAATTAGTTATTATGACATAGAAAAAGCAGGTTTAATGCAAGTTACCAATCTTTCAAAAGCTAGATTTAAAGTTGGATTTTCAAGTATTGATAAACGAATAAATCATTTAATGATTGACACCAATGCTGAAAATTATGAGATTTTCGTTACCGAATTAATAAAATATTTAAAAATATTAAACAAAATATAATATGCAAGCATTAATAGGAACTGGTGTTGCACTTGTAACGCCATTTAAAAAAGATTTTTCTGTAGATACAGAAGCATTAACTAGAATAGTAAATTTTCAAATTGATAACGGAATCAATTACTTAGTAGTTCTTGGTACAACAGCTGAAAATGCCACATTAAGTCAAGAAGAAAAAGAATTGGTAATACAAACTGTTATTGCTGCCAATAACCAAAGATTACCGTTAGTTCTTGGAGTAGGTGGGAACAATACACACAAACTTGTTGAGGAATTAAAAACAAGAGATTTTTCAGATTTTGTTGCTGTACTTTCTGTTTCTCCATATTATAATAAGCCTTCACAAGAAGGAATTTATCAACACTTTAAAGCCATTGCAGAAGCTTCGCCTATCCCTGTGATTTTATATAATGTGCCTGGTAGAACAGCTTCAAATATGTTGCCTTCAACAGTAATTCGTTTGGCTAAAGATTTTAAAAATATTGTTGCAATTAAAGAAGCAGCTGGTGATATCGTTCAAGCGATGAAATTAATTCAAGAAAAACCTGAGGGGTTTTTAGTGATTTCTGGAGATGATATGATTACTTTACCAATGGTATTAGCCGGTGGAAGTGGAGTTATTTCGGTAATTGGAGAGGGATTTCCAAAGCAATTTTCTAAAATGGTACAATTGGGATTACAAAGAAAAGTAGATGAAGCTTATGAAATTCATTACCAACTTGCAGATGCTATTGATATGATTTTTGAACAAGGTAATCCTGCTGGAATTAAAGAAGTTTATAAATTACTGGGGTTGTCTGAAAACACACTTCGATTACCGTTGGTGAATGTTAATGCTGATTTGTCAAATAGAATTTCAAATTTCATTAATGATCTTCAGTAATTATTTGAAATAAAACAATAAAAAAACCTTTTATAGTAACTAATTATTAACTAGTTTTGCAGTTCGTTTTTTGGGACCTAAAAAATCCAATAAAAAAATAACGAAATCCATTTATAAAATAATGAAAAAAATAATTTCTCTTATCGTATTAGTTGCCTTTTTTTCGTCATGTAGCGAATATCAAAGAGCATTAAAAAGTGAGGATATTGCAGTTAAATATGCTTCATCAGAAAAATTGTATGATAAAGGTAAATATGAAAAAGCAATCAGATTATTTGAACAAATTGCTCCTTCATACAAGGGAAAACCTCAAGCAGAGAAATTATTTTATATGTATTCTCAAGCCTATTATAAAACAGAACAATTTTATTTAGCAGGATATCAATTTGAAAGTTTTGCTTCAAGTTATCCAAAAAGTGAAAAACAAGAAGAAGCACTTTTTCTTAGCGCTAAATGTTTTACAAAATTATCGCCTATTTATAGTTTAGATCAAACAGATACTGATAAAGCAGTTGATAAGCTTCAAAATTTTATTGATACTTATCCAAATTCATCTTATATGGCAGAGGCAAACACCTTAGTGAAGGAGATGCGTTACAAAATTGAAAAAAAAGCATTTGAAAATTCAAAACAATACAATACAATATCTGATTATAAAGCAGCTCAAATTGCTTTAGATAATTTTATTTCAGATTTTCCTGGAACGCCATTTAAAGAAGATGCCTTATATTTGAAATTAGATTCAGCATACAAATTAGCAATTAATAGTGTTACATCTAAAATGGAAGAACGATTGAAAAACGCAAAATCTGCATACTATAGTTTAACTAAATTTAAAGCGGACACCAAATACAAAAATCAAGCTGACGATATGTTAGCTAAAATAGATAAAGATTTACAACAATTTTCTAAATAATATATCCATGGATTTAAAGAAAACTAATGCGCCAGTGAATACAATTACCTACAATAAAAATGTTATTGAAGAACCAACTGGTAATGTATATGAGGCAATAACTATTATTGCAAAAAGATCTAATCAAATTAATTCTGAAATTAAAAAAGAACTAATTGAAAAATTAGAAGAGTTTGCTACTTACAATGATAGCTTAGAAGAAGTTTTTGAAAATAAAGAACAAATCGAAGTTTCTAAATTTTACGAAAAACTTCCAAAACCTCATGCACTTGCAGTGCAAGAATGGTTAGATGGAAAGATTTATTACAAAGAATAAACAAACCAATAGTGAGCTATGTCTGTATTAAGGGGTAAAAAGATTATACTAGGTGTATCTGGTGGAATTGCCGCTTATAAAACAGCAAATTTAGTTCGATTATTTATAAAAGCAGGTGCTCATGTCCAAGTGATTATGACACCTGCTTCTTTAGATTTTGTCACACCCTTAACGCTGGCAACACTTTCAAAAAATCCAGTTTTTTCTGAGTTTTATGATGAAGAAAATGGATCTAAATGGAATAACCATGTAGATCTAGGGCTTTGGGGAGATATTATGGTAATTGCTCCTGCAACAGCCAATACCTTATCCAAAATGGCTAATGGCACCTGCGATAATTTATTGTTGGCTACCTATTTGTCTGCAAAATGTCCTGTTTATTTTGCTCCAGCTATGGATTTGGATATGTACAAGCATCCTTCAACGCTCCAAACTTTTGCTACATTAACTCAATATGGAAATACTATTATTCCTGCAGAAAGTGGTGAATTAGCAAGTGGTTTAAGTGGTGAGGGAAGAATGGCTGAACCAGAAAATATTGTAGCTTATTTAGAAGCCGATATCTCTAAGAATTTACCTCTTAAAGGAAAAAAAATGCTAATTACCGCTGGGCCAACATACGAAGCAATAGATCCTGTGCGTTTTATAGGTAATCATTCCTCGGGAAAAATGGGTTATGACTTGGCAAACGAGGCCGCGAATCTTGGTGCAGAAGTTATTTTAGTATCTGGTCCAACAAGTCTTAAAGTGAATAATGATTCAATTAAGTTGATTAATGTGGTTTCTGCTAAAGAGATGTATGATGCATGTATAATGCAATATGAGCATATGGATGTAGTAATTGCCGCTGCTGCAGTCGCAGATTATAAGCCTAAGACAACCGCAGATCAAAAAATTAAAAAAATAGAAAATGTTTTTTCTATTGAACTTGAAAAGACTAATGATATATTGGCTACTTTAGGTGAATTAAAGAAAAATCAATTTCTAATAGGCTTTGCTTTAGAAACAGAAAATGAAATTGAAAATGCTAAGTTGAAAATTCAGAAAAAAAACTTAGATTTGATAGTTTTAAATTCACTTCAGGATGCCGGAGCAGGTTTTGGAGGTTTAACAAATAAGGTTACATTTATAGATAAAAACTTTAATATTGAGCCTAAAGAATTAAAATTGAAAGAAGAAGTGGCTTCAGATATTTTGAATAAAATAATAAATCATTATCATGCGTAAAATTTTTAGCATTCTATTTGTATGTCTTTTTTCATCTGTTTATTCGCAAGAACTTAACTGTAAAGTTGTTGTTAATTATGATAAAATAACGAATACCAACAACCAAATTTTTAAAAGTTTAGAAACTTCATTAAGTGAATTTGTAAATAAAACAGTTTGGACAGAAAAAACATACAAACCGAATGAGAAAATAAACTGCTCTATGTTTATAACCCTCAATTCCTATAACTCCAATAATTTTGAAGCTACTATCCAAGTTCAAAGTTCAAGACCTGTATTTAATTCAAGTTTTACTACTCCGATTTTGAATATCAACGATACAGATTTTAACTTTCAATATGTTGAATTTCAAAATTTGTTTTTTAATCCTAACAGTTACGAATCTAATTTAATCTCCACAATTTCTTTTTACTGTTATATTATTTTAGGATTAGATGCTGAAACTTTTGAACTAAATAGTGGCTCAGAATACTTTCAATCTGCACAGCAAATACTAAATTTGGCTGCTCCTAGTGGAGGCCCAGGATGGACTCAAACTAGCAAAACAAACAATCGTTTTTATTTAGTTACCGACCTAATGTCATCAACTTTTAAACCAATAAGAGAGACGTTATTTCAATACCATTTTAAAGGGCTGGACATGATGAGTAAGGATTTAAAAACTTCTAAAGAGGCAATTTTAAATTCTTTAAACAATTTAAATTCATTGCATCAAATTAGACCAAATGCGTATTTAACGAGATCTTTTTTTGATGCTAAAGCGGATGAAATTGTATCAATTTTTACTGCTGGTCCAACGGTTTCTTTAGATGGATTGGTTGATGATTTGTCTAGAGTTTCGCCTACTAATTCTTCAAAATGGGCTAATATTAAATAGGAGATCAATTTATGATAGTATCCTTATCCATTGAAAATTTTGCTTTGATTGAAAAATTATCTGTCCGCTTTTCAGATGGATTTTCAGTTATTACAGGAGAAACAGGAGCAGGGAAATCTATATTATTAGGAGCTTTGGGATTGGTTTTAGGAAAAAGAGCCGATTTATCTTCGCTAAAAAATAAAGAAGAAAAGTGCATAATTGAAGCGCATTTTAAAATTGGCGATTACAACCTTCAAAGTTTTTTTACTGCAAATGATTTAGATTATGAAGAGGAAACCATAATACGAAGAGAAATACTTCCTTCGGGTAAGTCAAGAGCTTTTATTAATGATACTCCAGTTAATTTAAACGAATTACAGGAATTAAGTAATTTTTTAATTGATATACATTCGCAACACCAAACACAGGAACTTTCTGATGACGGGGTGCAGTTTCAAATTATAGATTCGGTAGCTTCCAATTTTAATGTTTTGAAAGAGTATTCTTTTCATTTGAAAGAATATAAAAAACTCAATTCCGATTTACGAGATAAAAAAGAATTGTTATTATCTATTTCCAAAGAACAGGATTACCATTCTTTTTTACTAGAAGAGTTACTCGATGCAAAACTAAAAGCAGGTGAACAAGAAGAGCTTGAGATGCGATTTGAAAAACTTAATAATGTTGAGTTAATTAATGAAAATCTTGCTCGTATTCTTTCACTTTCAAATCAAGAATCATTTGGTGTAATTCAAAGTATTAAAGATATTAAATTATCAATTCAAAAAATAGCTTCTTATTCTCAAGAATTCAGTGATTTAAGTGATCGAATCTCAAGTTTGTTAATTGAGTTTGATGACATCGAAAAAGAAATTTCTTTGTTAGCCGAATCTGTTAATTCTGATCCTGAAGAGCTGCAATTAATTAATGAAAAATTACAGTTAATTTTTTCATTACAGAAAAAACACCAAGTAAATACGGTTGAAGAATTATTACTTATTCAAGACGATTTAGATGTAAAAGTTGTTTCTTCAGTAACATTAGAATCTGAAATTAATTCTCTTGAACTTCAACTAAAAAATACAGAAGTTCTATTAAATGATTTAGCTGATACAATTCGCCAAAATAGAAATAAAGCAATTCCAATATTAACAGATAAATTAGAAGTTATTTTATCTCAATTAGGGATGATTAATGCCCGTTTCAATATCCAAATTATTAAGAAGGAAAATTACTTTTATAATGGTATGGATGAGATTCAGTTTTTATTTTCTGCAAATAAAGGATCTGATTTTGGATTATTGAAAAAAGTTGCTTCAGGAGGGGAGATGTCCCGAATTATGTTGGCTGTAAAATCAATATTATCCCAATATTCGAAACTGCCAACAATTATTTTTGATGAAATTGACACTGGTGTTTCTGGTGAAATTGCCCATAAAATGGGTGATATTTTAAAACAAATGAGTGCAAATATGCAGGTTTTTGCAATTACCCATTTGCCGCAAATTGCAGGAAAAGGTAAAGAGCATATTAAAGTATATAAAGTAATAAAAGACGATCAAACTTTGTCAGAATTAAAATTACTTTCAAAAGAAGAACGGGTTATGGAAATAGCGCAAATGCTATCGGGTTCTAATGTATCGGAATCCGCATTAAATCATGCCAAGGAATTGCTTAACTAAAAAATTGATTTATATTTGTTTGCTCTTTTTTTGAAATAAAAACAGCAAATAGTAAACAAGAAATTACTTAAATTATGATTATAGAACCAAGAATGCGTGGCTTTATTTGTTTGACAGCTCATCCAAAGGGTTGTAAACAAAATGTAAAAAAACAAATTGAATATGTAAAATCTAAAGGACCAATTGATGGTGCTAAAAGAGTGTTAGTTGTTGGTGCTTCTACAGGATTTGGATTGGCTTCAAGAATTTCAAGTGCTTATGGATGTGGTGCTTCAACAATTGGTGTTTTCTTTGAAAAACCACCCACCGAAGGAAAAACTGCTTCACCGGGTTGGTATAATTCTGCTGCCTTTGAGAAGGAAGCTCAGAATGCAGGTTTATATGCAAAAAGCATTAATGGAGACGCGTTTTCTAAAGAAGTAAAACAACAAGTAATTGAAACCATAAAGGCAGATTTAGGTCAGATTGATCTGGTTATTTACAGTTTAGCTTCTCCGGTTAGAATGCATCCTGATACTGGTGTTTTGCATCGTTCTTCATTAAAACCTATTGGCGGGACTTTTACAAATAAAACAGTTGATTTCCATACGGGTTTAGTTTCTCAAGTTTCAATTGAGCCTGCAGTTCAAGAAGATATTGATAATACCGTTGTCGTAATGGGGGGTGAAGATTGGGCCATGTGGATGAATGACCTTAAAGCGGCTAATTTGTTAGCACCTGACGTAACAACAATTGCTTATTCTTATATTGGACCTGCAGTTACTGAAGCGGTTTATAGAAAAGGTACAATAGGGAGAGCAAAAGATCATTTGGAAGCAACTGCCTTTACTATCACTGATTCGTTAAAAGAATTAAATGGAAAAGCATATGTTTCGGTAAATAAAGCATTGGTGACCCAAGCAAGTTCTGCTATTCCGGTTATTCCTTTATATATTTCATTGTTGTATAAAATAATGAAAGCTGAAGGAATTCACGAGGGATGTATTGAGCAAATTCAGCG
>CAMCBB010000023.1 GCA_945872875.1 Flavobacterium psychrophilum | reverse complement strand
CAAAGCGAGGTAATTCCGAATAGGGAATTTCTTGAAACTAATTTGAAAAAATTAGAGCAAGAATTTGAAAATAATGAAATTGAAAGGCCCAAACACTGGGGAGGATTTTTAGTTAGACCCGTAGAAGTAGAATTTTGGCAAGGTCGTGCCAACAGATTACACGACCGAATTCGATATCAATTGCAATCGGATTTTAGTTGGAAAGTAGATCGATTGGCTCCCTAAACTAAACAAAAATTAATCATTATATAACAATTAAAGTTTTTATAAATTTTATATTCGCAGAATATAGATTATTTCAAATAAACCTATATATACTTAAAGAAATTTTATTATGAATACAGGATCCAATTATAGGTATATAGATCGCGAAAAAAGTTGGTTAAATTTTAATGCTAGAGTACTACAAGAAGCTGCCGATGAAACCGTACCCTTATTAGACAGACTAAGGTTTTTAGGGATTTTTTCCAATAATTTAGATGAATTTTTTAGAGTTCGTTTTGCTGCTATCCGAAGATTAAGTCTGTCAGGTGAAACTGGAGTTAAAATTCTAGGTGGAATCACTGCACAACAATTATTAAAGGATATCACAGAAATTGTGATCAAACAACAAGCAGACAGTTTGAAAATATTAAGTGATATTGAAAAACAATTAGAAAAAGAAAATATTATTATTGTTAATGAAAATGAATTATGTCAAGAACACCAAGAATATGTGCATGATTTATTCATTCAAAAAGTAAGCCCGGAGCTTGTAACGATTATATTAAATGATTTGGCAGAATTTCCATTATTAAAAGATACTGCAGGTTACTTAGCAATAAAATTAGTTATGAATACCGAGGCAAAATCAAAAGTTCTTGGCTTGGTAAAACCTAAAAATGAAATTCGTTATGCTATAATCGAAAAACCCAAAAATATCAACCGTATTGTGGTACTACCGTCTATTGGAGAAAAACAATACATCATGTTGCTTGATGATGTAATTCGTTACAATTTGAGCAGTATTTTCAATATTTTCGATTACAAAAGTATTTCGGCGCACATGATTAAAATCACTCGTGATGCGCAATTAGATATTGATAGTGACATGAGTAAAAGTATGTTGCAAAAAATTGCTACTTCGGTAAAAGATAGAAGAATTGGTGAACCAGTTCGATTTGTATACGACAAAACTATCGACAAAGATACCTTAGCGTTTTTTCTTAACCGAATGAAAATCGATTCAACAGATAGTATTATTCCGGGTGGGCGTTACCACAACAGGAGGGATTATATGGATTTTCCAAATTTGGGAAGATTCGATTTATTATACCAACAAAAAAAACAGCTTGATGTTCCTGGACTTAGCTTAGAAGGTAGTATATTAAATAAGATTGCTACTAAAGATTTTTTAATTTCAGCTCCTTATCAATCCTATTCTTATTTAATAAAATTTTTACGAGAGGCAGCACTTGACCCAAAAGTAAGCTCCATTAAAATTACATTGTACCGATTAGCAAAAAATTCTCAAATAATCAGTTCCTTAATAAATGCAGCAAAAAATGGAAAACGAGTAGTAGTTCAGATCGAATTACAAGCACGATTTGATGAAGCTAATAACATTTCCTATGCTGAGCAAATGCAACAAGAGGGAATTGAATTAATTTTTGGAATAAAAGGACTTAAGGTTCATAGTAAAATTTGTGTGATAGAACGATTTGAAGAAGGAAAAACCAAAAGATATGGGTTTATTTCGACCGGGAATTTTAACGAATCTACCGCTAAAGTTTACACTGATGTGACACTATTAACTAGCCACCAGCAAATATTAAAAGACGTTTCTAAAATCTTTGATTTTTTTGAAATCAATTACCGTTTACACCGATACAAACATTTAATAGTTTCACCCCATTATTCAAGAGGTAAATTTTACAAACTAATTGATAGAGAAATTCATAATGCTTTGGCTGGAAGACCTGCTTATATTAATTTAAAAATGAATAGTTTATCGGATATCGCAATGATTGACAAACTTTATGATGCTAGTAATGCCGGTGTGAAAATGAAATTGCAAATCCGTGGAATTTGCTCTTTGATTCCTGGTATTAAAGGGATGAGTGAAAATATTGAAGCAATTAGTATTGTAGACAATTTCTTAGAACATTCCCGATTGTTTATATTTTGCAATGACAACAATCCAGAAGTATTTATTTCCTCTGCTGATTTTATGACCCGTAATCTAGATGGTCGTGTAGAAGTTACCTGCCCTATTTATCAAGACGATATTAAAAAACAATTAATGGACACCTTTGAAGTGGGTTGGAAAGGTAATGTAAAAGCGCGTTTTCATTCAGAGAAATTAGACAATAAATACAGAATTCGCAAAGAAGATGAACCTGTTTTTAGAGCACAACTAGAAACCTATAATTACTATAAAAATCAACAAGAAACTAGTAAAGATAACTTGTTTTAATTTGCATAATAACCGCCAATACTAGATGATTACAATTAAAAAATATGCCGCAATTGACATAGGTTCAAATGCAATGCGTTTACTTATTGCAAATGTTGTAGAACAAAAAGGAAAAGAAACCCAATTTAATAAATCCGAACTTGTTAGAGTTCCTATTCGTTTAGGTCAGGATGCTTTTACAGTAGGTGAAATAACAACTGAGAACATTGAAAGAATGGTAGATGCAATGAAGGCCTTTAAACTTTTGATGAAAGTCAATAAAGTTGAAAAATATAAGGCATGTGCAACATCAGCAATGCGAGAAGCTTATAACAGCAAAGAAATTGTAAAAATCATTAAAGAAAAAGCTGAAATTGATATTGAAATTATAGATGGCAAACAAGAAGCTGCAATAATTACATCTTCCGACTTGCATAATCTAATTACAACAGACAAAACTTGTTTATATGTAGATGTTGGTGGTGGAAGTACCGAATTTTCTTTGTTTTCAGACGGAAAAATTGTAGCATCCAAATCATTTAAAAATGGAACTGTTAGATTGTTAAATAACATGGTAAACGAAATAGTTTGGGAAGAAATAGAAAAATGGATCAAACTGCATTGCGAACCTTTTGAAAATATAACTTTAATTGGCTCCGGAGGAAATATCAATAAATTATTTAAACTATCCGGAAAACAACAATCTAAACCCTTGTCCTTTTTGTACTTAAATACACAATATCAGTATTTAAGTTCACTATCATATGAAGAACGAATTTTTGAAATTGGGTTAAATACCGATCGGGCTGATGTAATTATTCCTGCAATTAGAATTTATTTAAACGCAATGAAATGGAGCGGTGCCCGTCAAATATATGTTCCTAAAATTGGACTTTCCGACGGTATTGTGAAAGCAATGTATTATGGAAAAATTTAAATACTACTAACCAACACCCCATACCAATCTATGAAAAAATTAATCCTATTATTCGCATTTCTAACATTAATTTCTTGTAAAAAAGAAAAAAATGCAACTACTTATTTTCAATCAGAAACTACTGGAATGCAAATTGGTGGTGTTCAAAAAATAGCCATTAATACTCCAAAAGGAAAATTTAATGTATGGACAAAACGCATTGGAAATAATCCAAAAATTAAATTGCTATTATTAAATGGTGGTCCAGGAATGTCTCATGAATATTTTGAGTGCATGGAAAGTTTCTTGCCAAAAGAAGGAATTGAATTTATTTATTACGACCAATTAGGTACCGGTTTTTCAGACAATCCTAACGATACAACTATGTGGGACCTTCCAAGATATGTTGAAGAAGTAGAGCAAGTGCGTGTAGCTTTACATCTTGATAAAGATAATTTTTATTTATTAGGTCATTCTTGGGGTGGAATTTTAGCAATGCAATATGCTTTGAAATACCAAAACAACCTAAAAGGAATTGTTGTATCCAACATGATGGCAAGTTGTCCAAAATATGGAGAATATTCAAAAGTGTTGCAAAGCAAATTAAATCCAGATGTATTGAAAACCATTCAAGATTTGGAAGCCAAAAAAGATTATGCCAACCCCAAATACATGGAATTGTTAATGGCAAATTTTTATAATCAGCACATTTTAAGACTTCCAGTTAGCGATTGGCCTGAACCAGTTACTCGATCTATGGGAAGATTAAATCAATCACTATATATCACCATGCAAGGACCAAGCGAAATGGGGCTTTCGGGAAAATTAACCAACTGGGATGTTTCAAAAGAATTAAAGAATATATCGGTTCCAACTCTTGTAATTGGTGCAAAATACGACACCATGGATCCAGAATACATGAAATGGATGGCGTCACAGTTTCAAAAAGGAACCTATTTATATTGTGCATACGGAAGCCATATGAGTTTGTATGATGACCAACAAACCTACATGAAAGGTTTGATTGATTTCTTGAAAAAAGAAAATGAATAAAAAATAAAAAAGGGATGTTTTTAACATCCCTTTTTTATTTTATAAATCCAAATCAAAAGCACGACGAAACTCCTCAAGATGCGGGTTGATTTCGTTTAATCTGTTGTATTTATCTTGCGGAGTAAATGCCACTTTACTTTTAACACTTTCATTTACAACTACTTCAATCGTTATTTCGTGATTATGCAAATGACCCCTTAAATAACCTAATAAATCTATTTTTTCCTTATCAAAATCAATCTTTGAACCTTCATTAGGTAACTCATAAATTATTTTAAAACCCTCTAACTTAGGATCACTAATTCGCAATAAAGAAGCCATAATCATGTATCCTTTATCTGTAAGTCGCTGAGCATATTTAAACCAAAATTCGAGCATTTCGGTTTCAGTAAATTCTTCAGTAGGAAAATGTACTTCCTCTTTGACTATTCCTTTTTGTGCCTCTTGCATTTCTTTTTTAGCTCTTATGCTAGACAAAGAAAATGCGGAAACATTGGGTTGATTTGAAACTGGTGCACTAGTTTGAGAAATCGTTTCTTGAACTTGACTTAGAGGTTGCTCTGATTCTTTTGGAGCTGATTCAACTTCAACTTCTAATACTTGATTTACAATTTCAATCTCGTGACTTTCAACTTCTAATTTCTCAGCTGTTTCTTCTACCTTTTGACTTGTGACTTTAGATTTCAGTGTTGGTGCTTCAACAATAGAATAATCTGATCTTCTATAATAAGTTGGTGGAATTATAAACTCATTTTTTTTTTCTCCATCAAAGTTGATAGAGCAAAGTTGCATAAGTGCTAGTTCCACTAACAACCTTTGATTTTGGGAAACCTTAAACTTTAAATCGCAGTCGTTGGCAATTTCAATGCCTTTCAATAAAAACTCGGAAGAACATTGCTCAGCTTGTTCTCCGTATAATTTTTGAGCTTGCTCTCCTGCCTCCAATAAAGAAAGCGTTGCCGGATTTTTGCAAACTAATACATCCCTAAAATGAGAGGCTAAACCTGCAATAAAATGATGTCCATCAAATCCTTTTGCTAAAATTTCATTATAAGAAACTAAGATTTGAGGAATATTATTTTCCAAAATCAAATTGGTGATGGAAATATACGTTTCGTAATCTAATACATTTAGATTTTCAGTAACGGCTTGTCTCGTTAAGTTGGTGCCACAATAAGAAACCACTCTATCAAAAATGGATAAAGCATCACGCATCGCGCCGTCTGCTTTTTGTGCAATAATATGAAGTGCATCATCTTCATAAGAAACTCCTTGGCTTGAAGCTACTTCAGCCAAATGCTCTTTAGCATCTTTAACCGTAATTCTTTTAAAATCGAATATTTGACAACGCGATAATATCGTAGGAATAATTTTGTGCTTTTCGGTCGTCGCCAAAATAAAAATAGCATGCTTTGGTGGCTCTTCTAAAGTCTTCAAAAAAGCATTGAATGCAGCAGCAGACAACATATGCACCTCGTCAATAATATAAACTTTGTACTGACCCGTTTGCGGCGGTATTCGTACTTGGTCAATCAAGTTTCTAATATCATCCACCGAATTATTAGAAGCAGCATCCAATTCAAAAACATTAAATGCAAAATCTTCATTTGGATCGTCATAACCTGGTTGGTTAATTTTACGAGCTAAAATTCGGGCACAAGTAGTTTTTCCAACCCCACGAGGTCCTGTAAATAATAATGCAGACGCAAGATGATTGGTTTCTATAGCATTTAACAAAGTGCTTGTAATAGCCTGCTGACCCACCACATCTTTAAATGTTTGTGGACGGTATTTACGAGCAGATACTACAAATTGTTCCATAGAATTCTAATTGGTTTACAAATATAACTTTATTAAATTCAATTTCAAAAATGAAAACCACAACATTTATGAATAAAAATGGCTATTTGTTAACAATAAAGTTTACCAAATAAATGGATTACTTTTTAGGCTCGAACAACCAACAATTTTGCTTTTTGTTTCATTATTTTGTTAGTACCTTTGCATTGAAATGATAAAAACGGCTAATATACTTAACAAAAGAGCACGGTTTGATTACGAAGTAATTGAAACCTACACGGCTGGTATTGTCTTAACCGGAACGGAAATTAAATCAATTCGTTTAGGCAAAGCACAAATTGCAGAGAGTTTTTGTGAGTTTAATAATGGCGAACTTTTTGCCATTAACACCTATATTGAAGAGTATGCTTTTGGAAATCAATTCAACCATAAATCAAGAAGCGAACGCAAGCTTTTACTTAATAAAAGAGAATTAAAAACTTTAGCTCGAAATGTTGAATCGAAAGGATTGACAATAGTTCCACTACGATTATTTACCAATGAAAAAGGACTTGCCAAATTGGAAATTGCTCTTTGCAGAGGTAAAAAAACCTATGACAAACGCGAGTCTCTAAAAGAACAAGACACTAAACGCGACTTAGCCCGAATTAAAAAAGAATTTTAATTTACTTTATGCTCATGAAGGATTTATTAAAAAATGCGAGGGTAAATAAAAAACTAGGAACACGAGAACTTGCAGCACTTGTCAAAATAGATCCTGCAATAATTAGTAAGTTTGAGAGTGGTCAAAGAATTCCTACAGAAAAGCAAATTAAAATTTTATCCAATCAATTAGAAATCGATATAAACACCCTTTTAGTTGCTTGGTACAAGCAAAAATTTAGAACTCAAATTGATTTTAACCCTCAGTCTATTCAGGCAATTACAGAAGTATTAAGCGAAAAAGGTGTTGAGCTTAATGCAAACTCCAAGGAAACTCAAATTGCAGAAATATTATCAGAAATAGAAAATTTAAAAACTAAATTAAATTCGATTTAGTTTTTGTTTTCTAATAGTGGAACAAATTTAAAATCACCAAATTCATGTTTTTCAAATTGGGTTTCATTTTTTCGAATCAGCATAGTCATAATTTGCTCGTTTTCACCTACCGGAATAACCAGCTTACCTCCTATTTTTAATTGTGCCATCAAGGGTTGTGGAATAATTGGCGCTCCAGCAGTAACTATAATACTATCAAAAGGAGCATGATTAGGAAGTCCTTTATAACCGTCTCCAAAAGATAAATGCTTTGGACGAATGCCTAATTTTGGTAATAATAACGAAGTGGTTTTGAATAATTCATTTTGACGTTCCACTGAATATACTTTAGCACCAAGCAAACATAAAACAGCTGTTTGATAACCACTTCCTGTACCTATTTCAAGAATTTTTTGATCCTTTTTTACATCCAAAAGTTGGCTTTGATAAGCAACAGTGTATGGCTGAGAAATGGTTTGTCCGGCTCCAATTGGAAACGCCTTGTCTTGATAAGCAAAATCCTCAAAACTGGAATTTAAAAATAAATGACGCGGAATAGTTCGAATAGCATCCAATACGTTTTTGTCAATTATGCCCTTTTCTTCAAGAATTTTAGCTAATTGATTGCGAAGCCCTTTATGTTTATTCGTGTCCTTCAATTTATGAGTCTTAATTATTGTGTAAAAATAGAAAACAAATTACCAATTATCAATTACCAATTATCAATTAATTACTATTTTTGATAAAATTTATATTATATGCTTAAAGTTGGCGTACTTGGTGCAGGTCACCTCGGAAAAATTCATTTACGATTATTACAACAATCAGAAAAATACGAATTAGTAGGTTTTTATGATGAGAATCATGAAAACGGAGCTAAAATTGCTGCTGAATTCGGTTACAAACAATTTGACACCATTGCAAGATTGATTCATGCAGTTGATGTAATTGATATAGTAACTCCTACACTTTCACATTATAAATGCGCCAAAGTTTCCATAAAAAGTGGCAAACATGTTTTTATTGAAAAACCAATTGCAACTACTGTAGAAGAAGCTGAAGAAATCATTGCTTTAGCTAAAGAATATAATGTAAAAGGCCAAGTGGGTCATGTAGAACGATTCAACCCTGCATTCATTGCAGTTAAAGATATGATTGAGAACCCAATGTTTATTGAAACGCATCGATTAGCTGAATTTAATCCAAGAGGTACCGATGTTCCTGTAGTATTGGACTTGATGATTCATGACATTGATGCCATTTTAAGTGTGGTAAAATCAAAAGTTAAAGCTGTTCATGCTAGCGGTGTTTCTGTTTTAAGTCAATCACCCGATATTGCCAATGCCCGAATTGAATTTGAAAATGGCTGTGTTGCAAATATTACATCGAGTAGAATTTCGATGAAAAACATGCGTAAATCAAGGTTCTTTCAAAAAGATGCTTATATTTCCGTTGATTATTTAGATAAAATTTGTGAAGTTGTAAAAATGAAAAATGCACCTGAAGTTCCAGGAGATTTTGATATGATTTTGCAAAATGCCGAAGGCGAAAAGAAACAAATTTACTTTGCTAATCCTGATGTTGAACCAAATAATGCCATTTTGGATGAATTAGAAACATTTGCAGATGCAATTAAAAACAATACTACTCCAATTGTAACCTTAGAAGATGGAACCGAAGCATTACGAGTAGCGTATCAAATTATTGATAGTATGAATGCTATCTCAACAAAATAAAAATTATTAAATGAAAACAATTGCAGTAATTGGCGCAGGAACTATGGGTAATGGAATTGCTCATACTTTCGCTCAAAGCGGATTTACCGTTAAACTTATTGATATTTCTGAAAAATCTTTAGAAAAAGGAATGGCTACTATTGCTTCCAACTTGGATCGAATGGTTGCAAAAGGAACAATTACCGAAGCCGACAAACACAAAACTATCGGAAACATAATTACCTATACCGATATTAAAGATGGAGTTGTGGGAACCGATTTAGTAGTTGAAGCCGCTACTGAAAATGTAACATTGAAACTAAATATTTTCAAGCAGTTAAGTGAAGTGTGTGATCATAATGTGATTTTAGCAACTAACACTTCATCTATTTCTATTACTCAAATTGCAGCTCAAGTAGTACACCCAGAACGAGTAATTGGAATGCACTTTATGAATCCGGTGCCGATTATGAAATTAGTGGAGATCATTCGTGGTTACAACACTTCAGATGAAGTGACTAAAATTATCATGGAATTATCTTTTAAATTAGGGAAAGTACCAACAGAAGTAAATGATTATCCTGGATTTGTTGCCAATAGAATTTTGATGCCAATGATTAACGAGTCTATTGAAACACTATATAACGGAGTTGCAGGAGTTGAAGAAATTGACACGGTTATGAAACTTGGAATGGCACATCCTATGGGACCATTACAACTTGCTGATTTCATTGGTTTGGATGTATGTTTATCAATTTTAAATGTAATGTACGACGGATTTAAAAACCCAAAATATGCCCCTTGCCCACTATTAGTAAATATGGTAATGGCCGGAAAACTTGGAGTAAAATCAGGCGAAGGTTTTTATGATTATTCAGAGAGTAAAAAAGCAGAGAAAGTTTCGAAACAATTTTCAAAATAATAGATGTCTAAAATAATACCATTTAAAGCGGTTCGTCCTACATCGGATAAAGTGGCGCTAGTAACTTGTCGAAATTACGACGATTACTCGCCTGCTGAACTTGCTTCATGGTTGAATTTTAATCCGTATTCGTTTTTACACATCATTAATCCGGCGTATGTAAATGCGCAGAAAATCACTTTAGATAAACGATTTAAAGGGGTTGCTCATAAATATCAAGATTTTAAAAATGAAGGTACTTTTATTGAAGATGAAACACCAGCGTTTTTTTTATACCAAATAGAAACCAAATCGCAAACTTTCACAGGACTAGTTGCCGGAACCTCAATAGAAGAATACAAAAAAAACATTATAAAAAAACACGAAGATACACTACAGTATCGCGTAGAATTGTTTAAAGATTATTTGCATCAAACGGGGTTCAATACGGAACCAGTATTAATAACTTATCCTGATAATGAAGATATTAATAACTGGATAACCAAAAAATTAAAAGAACAACCCGTTTATCATTTTGCTACTACTAACAAAGAAAAACACACACTTTGGAAAGTAGACACTGATTCGGAAATAAATTGGCTACAAAAAGAATTTGAAAATATTCCCGAATTATATATTGCTGATGGCCACCACAGATCAGAATCTGCAGAATTACTTTACGATCAATACCGTAATGCAGAAAATGATAAACTTAATTATTTTATGAGTTTTTTAATTGCTGAAAGCAATGTAAAGATTTATGAATTCAATAGAATAATTAGAGATTTAAATGGTTATACTAAAGAAGTTTTTTTAGAAAAATTATCCGACCATTTTATCATAAAATCAAAAGAACAAGAATTGTGGAAACCACAAGGAAAATTTGAATTTGGAATGTATTTAGACGGCTGTTTTTATGCTTTATTTTACAAACAAGATACAAAAAACCCTTCTATCATTGAAAACTTAGATGCACAAATCTTATATGATAAAGTCTTGCTCCCAATTCTTGGAATAGAAGATTTAAGAAATGACGAACGCATTGAATATATTCCGGGAAAACAATCTATTCTAACCTTAAAAGAATTAGTTGACGAAGGCGAGTTTGAAGTTGGTTTTATGTTATTTCCAAGTGATATTAAAGAAATTAAAACACTTGCAGATAAGAATTTAATTATGCCTCCAAAAAGCACTTATATTGAGCCAAAATTTAGAAGTGGATTAATTATTTACGAGCTGTAACTAGTACATTAAATGTTTTTTGGAATTGTTATTCCAACCTGATTGATTTTCATACTTGACAAAATATATTTTTAAATCGGCTTGGTTTTCGTATTTTACAAAAAATATTTTCTTGTCTGCTTGATTAGAATAATCCACAAAAAACCATCTCCCAAAATTTTGTGTTGCTTGGTTACTATAGGATACTTTAAATACTTTTAAATCGGCTTGGTTTTCATATTGCACCACATACACTTTTACATCAGCTTGATTTTCATAATCTACCGAAAATACTTTTTGACTGTAGGATTTCATTGTGAACAATGAAAATAATACTGTAAATGGAATAAATTTCATTTTTTACGATTTAGTTTAAATCAAAATTAATAAAATCGAATTGATTTAGATACTACTAGTTAAATCTTTAACAAAAAAGCTTGGTTTAAGCAGTTTATGTTATTTAGCGTTATAAACTTTAAGCGCTTCTTTTAATATATGAACCGATCGAACGAGGTCTTCCTTTTTCAAAACATAAGCAATTCGAACTTCATTTAAGCCAACATTTGGAGTTGAATAGAATCCTGCAGCGGGTGCTACCATTACCGTTTCTTTGTTTAAATTGTAGGATTCCAATAACCATTGTGCAAAATCATCGGCATTTGCAACGGGTAATTGGGCAATACAGTAAAAAGCACCTTTTGGAGTACCTACCTTCACTCCTTCTATTTTTTGTAACTCAGAAATTAAGATATCTCTTCGCTCTTTGTATTCCTCAATTACTTCATCAAAATAACTTTGAGGTGTTTGTAAAGCCGCTTCACTAGCAATTTGTTCGTAGGTTGGCGGACTTAATCGTGCCTGCGCAAATTTCATAGCCGCTGCCATTACTTCTTTATTTTTTGAAACAATACAACCAATTCGTGCGCCACACATGCTGTATCTTTTAGAAACCGAATCAATCATGATTGAATTTTCTTCAATTCCTGGAATATTCATTACTGAATAATGTTTGTCTTTAGCATCGTAAATAAATTCACGATACACTTCGTCAGCAATCAAAAACAAATCATGTTTTTTTACTAATGCAGCCAATTGATTCATTTCCTCTTGAGAATACAAGTAACCTGTTGGATTACCAGGATTACAAATTAGTATCGCTTTAGTTCTTGGTGTAATTAAATCTTCAAAAGCTGCAATTGGTGGCAATGCAAATCCGTCATCAATTGTAGAAATAACAGGAACTACTGTCACGCCAGATGCTACAGAAAATCCATTATAATTGGCATAAAAAGGTTCCGGAATAATGATTTCATCACCAACATCCATAGTGCTTCCTAAAGCAAATAAAAGTGCTTCAGAACCACCAGTTGTAATGATAATATCTGCCAAATCTATTGGCAATCCTTGTGTTTTATAATATTCGGATAATTTGATTCTATAACTTTCAAATCCTGCGGAGTGACTGTATTCTAAAACTTTAATATCGGCATTTTTAACAGCCTGTAAAGCAACTTCAGGAGTTTTAATGTCTGGTTGCCCAATATTTAAATGGTATACTTTATTTCCATTCTTTTTGGCTATATCTGCGTAAGGCACCAATTTTCTAATTGGTGATTCCGGCATTTGTTGTCCTTTGTTTGAAATCTTTGGCATAGTGTAATTTTTGAATATGCAAATTTGCATTTTTTAATTGAAAAAAATTAATCAAATTGAATATTTAATTCAAAAAAAACAGCAGTAAAACAAGTTTTACTGCTGTCCTAATATTTAGAAAAATCTAATTATTTTGAAGTGTAGTGTCTATCTTCAATATCTTGAACATCTCCTTTTGACATAGAGTCAACTAATACTGGAGTAGCAATGAATAAAGATGAATAAGTTCCTACAATAATACCAACCAACATAGCGAAAATAAATCCTCTGATTGATTCACCACCAAATAAGAACATCGTCAATAACACTAAAATCATCATTAATGAAGTATTCAAAGTTCTTGATAAAGTACTGTTAATAGAAGCGTTTACAACATCTTTAAAGTGACCTTTGTAATTTCCGCCAAGGTATTCACGAATTCTATCAAATACAATTACGGTATCGTTCATAGAATAACCAATTACTGTTAAGATAGCAGCAATAAAATGTTGGTCCATTTCCATATGGAAAGGCATGATTTTGTATAATAATGAATACATTCCCAATACGAAAATAACATCATGGAATACTGCAGCAATCGCACCTAATGAATATTGCCATTTACGGAAAGAGATAATTAAATACAATCCAACAACTAGCATTGCACCAAGTACCGCCCAGTAAGAGTTTGTTTTAATATCCTCGGAAATTGCAGCTCCTACTTTAGAAGCTTGTAATACTCCAACTTGTTTTCCATCATAAGAATTAATGAATTTATCGTAAGTCATATTGGTGTAATATTTACCTAATACTTTAAATAATTTTTCATTTACTTCTTTATCAACTCCAGCACTTTCTTCTTGGATTTTATATTTAGTTGTCAATTTTAATTGATCAGCATCACCAAATATTTTAGCTTCTACAGCTGTTCCAAATTCTTTAGATAACTCTTCAGAAACTTGAGTTGGTTCTACTGTTTTTTCGAATTTAACTTGGAACGTTCTTCCTCCAACGAAATCAACACCTTGATCCAATCCATTTCCGAAGAAAATAGAGTATAAACTCACAACTACAACAGCAGAAGAGAATAAATACGTCCATTTTTTCATTCCAACGAAATCAAAGTGGAATCCTGTAAACCAATTTTTAGTTAATGGCGTAGAGAAAGTTAAGCTTTTATTGTTGGCTACATCTTTATCAATAAATATTCTTGCAATAAAAATAGAAGTGAATAAAGAAGTGAAAATACCAATTAATAATGTAGTAGCAAAACCTTGGATTGGTCCTGTACCGAAGATGAATAAGATAGCTCCTGTTAATACGTGAGTAACATTTGCATCAATAATTGAACGCATAGCTCCTTTCCAACCGTATGAAGTAACTACAGCATCAGCAAGAGTTTTACCATCACGAAGTTCTTCTTTGGCTCTTTCATAGATAATAATGTTTGCATCCACAGCAGTACCCAATGTCAACACGATACCAGCAATACCAGGTAAGGTTAATACTGCACCTAAACTTGCTAAGATTCCGAATAAGAAAAGTAAGTTTACTAATAATGCAATATTTGCATACCATCCAGCTCTACCATAGTAGAATACCATCCATAAGAATACTAATAAGAATCCTACAATAGAAGAAATAAATCCAGCGTGGATTGCTTTTTCTCCTAATGACGGTCCTACTACTTCCGATTGAACAATTTCAGCTCTTGCAGGTAATTTACCAGCACGCAATACATTAGCTAAATCTTTAGTTTCAGCAATATCAAAGTTTCCAGAAATTTCAGATCTACCACCAGCAATTGGTCCTGAAGTAACTCCAGGTGCAGAATAAACAACATCGTCTAATGCAATTGCAATATAACCTTTAGTTGTAAAAGCATTACCTGTTAATTCTTCCCATTTTTTTGCCCCTTGCCCATTCATTTGCATGGAAACAGCAGGTTTACCTAATTGGTCAAAAGTATCTCTTGCATCTGTAATTACTCCACCACTCAATGGAGCAGCATCGTCTTTATTACCTTTTAATGCATATAATTCAAAAGTTTCAGCTTCTTTACCTGTTTTTTCATCTTTAGTGAAAGTTGGTTTTCCCCATACAAATTTTGCAAATCTTTTGTCAGCAGGAATTAAAGAACGAATATCAGCTCTTTTAAAATAAGAGTTAATTTTAGCAGTATCTTTTACAGAAACTATTCCTAAAATAGGACCACCTCCTTGAGCAACAAATTTGTCTAACAACGGATTGTTTCCTTTTTTATCTGCAACAGAATCTTTTGATTTATCAGTTAACATAGCAGTTAACGAATCTTTAGCAGCAGTTTTAACCTCTTTAGTAGTTGCAACTTCTGATTTTTTCAATGCATCATTAGCAGCCATTAAAAAACCACCAATTTCTTCTATTTTATAAGTTTCCCAGAACTCTAATTGTGCTGTTCTTTGTAATAAAAGTTTAATTCTATCTACATCTTTAGCTCCTGGTAATTCAACAAGAATTCTACCCGTTTGTCCTAATTTAGCAATATTTGGTTGTGTTACACCAAATTTATCGATACGTTTTCTTAATACTTCAAATGCACTTTCTACAGACTCATCAACTTTTTTGATGATTACTTTTTTAGTTTGTGCATCAGTCATATTAAAATTGATCTGATCAGATAAATTTCTATTAGCGAAAATACTTGGATCTGCTAATTTTACAGTTCCTTTTGAATTTGCTTCGAAAGCCTCAAAGAAAGCATCCAAATATGATTGGTTACCTTTTTGATTCAATTTAGCATCTTCTAACGATTTGTTAAATATTGGGTTTTTAGTGTCATTTGCAAGACCTTTCAAAACATCTTTAACCGAAATTTGAAGGATCACATTGATACCTCCTTCAAGGTCAAGACCTTTATTGATTTGTTTTCCACTCACTTCGGCATAAGTATAATCTACTAATCCAAACAAACTGAAAACATTTTTGTTTTTCAAATCATTTAGGTAATCTACTTCTTTTTGTTGATTTCCTTTAGCGAAAGCTTTAGCATCGTTTTGAATTCCATTTGAAACAAATGTGAATGTTAATTGGTAAATACTTACCAATGCAAATAGAATTGCGAAAAATTTAATAAGTCCTTTATTCTGCATTATTACTAAAAATTAATTAATTTTTTTTGGTTTGTTTTGTTTATAAATCAAGCGAATTCGTATTAAACTATTGATTTTCAAAAAGTGATCGAGGTAAAATAGCAACTACACATTTTTATAAACGTGCAAATATATAATTTACGGATAGATTAACAAATTATTTACCCATTAATATCAAAAAAAAAGACTGCAAAGTGCAGTCTTTTTTTACTTGAATACTAATATTTAATTATAAAACCGATTTTAAATCCGCATTCATTGCTCTAACTGCATCAGCACTCTTTGCAAATTTTGCTTTTTCATCATCGTTTAATTTAATGTCAACGATTTTCTCCACTCCATTTTTTCCAATAATACATGGTACTCCGATACAGATATCGCTTTGACCGTATTCTCCTTCAAGAAAAACAGAACATGGAATCATTTTCTTTTGATCATTTAAAATAGCATCAACTAAGAATGCTACAGAAGCTCCTGGCGCATACCAGGCAGAAGTTCCTAATAATGCTGTAAGTGTAGCTCCACCAACCATAGTATCTGCTGCTACTTTTGCTAATTCTTCTTCTGATAAAAATTGAGAAACTGGCACTCCATTATAAGAGGCTAATCTTGTTAAAGGTATCATAGTAGTATCTCCATGACCACCAATAACCATTCCTTGTATATCATTTGCAGGTTTATCTAACGCTAACGATAAATAGGTCTTGAAACGAGAACTATCTAAAGTTCCTCCCATACCTATAATTCTGTTTTTTGGTAAACCAGTAGCTTTTAATGTTAAATAAGTCATGGTATCCATTGGATTAGAAACCACAACCACGATAGCATTTGGCGAATGAACTAATAAATTTTCAGCAACTGTTTTTACAATTCCTGCGTTAATTCCAATTAACTCTTCTCTAGTCATTCCTGGCTTTCTTGGAATTCCGGATGTAATAACCACTACATCACTTCCTGCGGTTTTAGAATAATCATTGGTACTTCCAACCATTTTAGTATTAAATCCTAAAGTGGTTTGGGTTTGCATAATATCCAATGCTTTTCCTTCTGCAAATCCTTCTCTAATGTCTAATAGTACGATTTCACTCGCAATTCTTCTGTAAGCAATGGCGTCTGCGCAAGTTGCGCCTACATTTCCTGCCCCTACAATGGTAACTTTCATTTTATTGTGTGTTTTATTGATAATAAATTAAAATTCGTATTGAACGGATAAATTTGTATTTACAAATTTACCAAATGCAACGGAAGATTGCACATAAAATTTGCTAAATTGATATCTACCAGACAATTCAACTAAACCTATATATTTATTTTTATAAATACTTTGAAGTCTTTTATTAAATTCTTCTCTTACAGTTTGATTATTAATAGTGATTACTTCGTCTATAGTTCCTTTTTCTCCTCCAAATTCATACTTAAAATCACTATAATTAGCAATTGAACTAAACATTAATTCAAAATTTTTCCATTCTTTAGAAACACTCATCTGAAATTGAGTTGTACTCACTAAACCATTTATTTTACTAATTCCAAGAGTTCCAAATGTTGTTATTGGATCAATAAAATCAAAACTGATATCTTCTTTAGAATAAGCAATTAATGCTGCTAAGTTTATTTTACGCTTATTTAAACCCGAAAAATATTGATTAAGGTTGTGTTTTAATCCAAATCCATAAACCTGATAATTTCCTCTTTTTAAGTTTACCTTAGTTGAATATTTAACTGCAAATTCAAAACCCTTCCATAAAGAAATTGATCCTTGTAAATAGGGATAAATAATAGATTCTTGATTTACACCATTAGGAGATTCCATAATAATTTGATTGTTATCATCTAGTTGTCCTACTAAATAATATTGACTTTGCCCTCCTAATGAAGTTGGCATTGTTACAGGACCTGAGGTAGTTGAAACTGGATTTCCACTCAAATCCTGAATTGTAAAAAATGAAAATTCAGAATTACTTATATCAAAACTTCGATCGCTTTGAGGAACAAAAAATGCATTACCATAAATTCCTAATGTCACTGCATATAATTTTCTTTTTTTGGGAGAAGTCATCCATCCTGAAGAAGATTGATAAACTGCTGCATCTGTTGCTGGAGTGATATATTTGTCAGAATACATTACACCATCATTCAAAAACAATCCAATTCTAGAAAGTGCTTGGGGTGATTGCGAAAAGGATTTGCTTAAAAAAATCAAACAAATCCAAATCATAAAATATTTAAATAAACTGTTACGCATCAATATTCGCATATACAGCGTTTTTCTCAATAAATTCTCTTCTTGGTGGCACCTCATCTCCCATCAACATAGAGAAAATACGATCTGCTTCTGCAAGACTATCAATTGTAACTTGACGCAAAGTTCTAAAATTAGGATCCATTGTAGTTTCCCATAATTGCTCTGCATTCATCTCTCCAAGACCTTTATATCTTTGGATTCCTGCATTACCGCCCATTCTTTCATTTGCTAAATCACGTTGATCGTCGTTCCAAGCATACTCCTTTTTGTTTCCTTTTTTAACTAAATATAAAGGAGGAGCTGCAATATAAATATGTCCTTGCTCAATTAATTCTCTCATAAATCTAAAGAAAAATGTAAGAATTAAAGTTGCAATGTGACTACCATCCACATCGGCATCACACATAATGATTACTTTATGGTATCTTAATTTTTCAAGATTTAATGCTTTGCTATCATCAGCAGTTCCTATAGTAACTCCAAGTGCCGTGAATATATTTCGGATTTCTTCATTTTCAAAAACTTTGTGATGCATAGCTTTTTCTACATTCAAAATCTTACCTCTTAATGGTAAAATTGCTTGAAATGCTCTATCACGACCTTGTTTTGCAGTTCCTCCTGCAGAGTCTCCCTCTACAAGATACACTTCACATCTTGCTGGATCTTGCTCTGAACAATCTGATAATTTTCCAGGTAATCCACCACCACCAAGAACGGTTTTACGCTGCACCATTTCACGCGCTTTTTTAGCTGCGTGACGCGCTTGCGCGGCAAGAATTACTTTTTGTACAATGATACGCGCATCATTTGGATTTTCTTCCAAATAATTTTCAACCATTTCACTTACCGCCTGACTTACAGGAGAAACTACTTCTCTGTTACCAAGTTTGGTTTTAGTTTGTCCTTCAAATTGTGGTTCTGAAACTTTAACCGAAACAATGGCAGTTAATCCCTCACGGAAATCATCTCCAGAAATTTCAAATTTCAATTTATCCAACATACCCGAAGCATCAGCATATTTTTTCAACGAACGAGTTAAACCCGTTCTAAAACCTTGTAAATGCGTTCCTCCTTCGTGGGTATTGATATTATTTACATACGAAAAGATGTTTTCAGTGTAACTTGTATTGTAAATTAAGGCAACCTCAACAGGAATTTCCCCTTTTTCGTGGTCCATTGAAATTACGTGAGAAATAATTGGCTCACGATTACCATCTAAGTAACG
>CAMCBB010000022.1 GCA_945872875.1 Flavobacterium psychrophilum | reverse complement strand
CCCATAGTTCCATTACCAGCTTGTAAATCATCCATTACCTTATTTACATTCTCTAAAGTTTTTTGAAGACTTTGTACAGTTTTACCTAAATTTTCTTTTTCTAATGAATCGGATATTTTAGAAAAATTAGCTGTCATTTTTTCTATGTTATTGATAGAGCCATTAATCTTAGTTTTATTATCAGCTAGCATTGAATTAATTTGGCCAGAAGCTTCTTTAAATTGAGCTAATGTTTCATTTAAATTAAAAATACTTGCTTTTAAATTTTCTTTAGATTTTGCATCCAATACTTGATTTACATTTTCTAACATAATATTAGCATTATCCAAAAGCTTGCTGATTTTATCTTTTAATGGAACGATTTGTTTGGCAACTTCATCTGTTAATCCTAATTTTCTAGATGCGAATAACGCATCTCCAGAAACCGCAATTGCTCCCTCTTTACTGGGTAGAATCGCAATTTGTTTTCCTCCAATAGGACTCGGAGCATAAATTTCGGCAGTACTTGATTTTCTGATAGGAAAGTCTGAATTAATTTGCATTTCAACATTTACTTTTCCTGTAGCATTATCAATAGTTATTTTACTTACTTTACCTACATTTAATCCACTAATTGTAACAGGTGCTGAAATTGTTAAGCCTTCAACATTATCGTATTGAGCATGTAAAATTTTATATTTTAGTAATAAATCAGTGCCTTTTAAATAGCTATAACCCCAAATGAATAGAACAATTGAAGCTATTACTAGGACTGCGGTTTTAATTTCCTTAGGTATATTCAAAATAGTATTGTTTATTGTTATTTAATGACATCTTTTAGACTCACTCTCTTACCATCTTTTAATGCAATGATAAAAGCAGAATCATATCCTTTTGATACAGCTTCTTTTAATAATTTTTTTGCTTCATCATAATTAGAAGTATTCCCATACATGTATATATACAAAGAATCATGATTACAGCTAATATTTTTTAAACCTTTAAAATTATCAGGTGTTAAATCTACTTTTTTAGGACTGGCAGAAATTTGCACTTTGAAAACTAATCCTTTTTCAGGTTTATTTTCATCAGATTTTTCTTCGTTTTTCTTTTCAACAGTATCCGATTTTTTTTGATTATTACTATCAGCCGGAACTTTATTATCAATTCTTTGTGATGGTTTTTCAATTGGAGCTTCAATAGAATCTCCTCCATCAAAGAAATCTTTTTTGTAACTTAATATTGCTTGTGCAATAGCTTCCGCAATTTCTTGTTGCCCTTCTTCAGAATCAAGTTTTGCTCCCTCAACAGGATTAGATATAAACCCTGTTTCAATTAAAACTCTTGGCATATAAGCTTTATGAAGTACCATATATGGTGCTTGTTTTACACCGCCGCCTCTACTCTTTTTTCCTAAATCTTGAACAAAACGATCTTGAATTTTTCCTGCTAATGCAATACTATTTTCAATAAACTCTTCTTGCATGATGGTCATACCTAGCATGGTTTCTGGCTTGTTAATATCAAAACCTTGGTATTTTTGTTTGTAATCTTTCTCTAATGTTACAACCGAGTTTTCTCTCTTTGCAGCTTCTAAATTAGAAGCATTCTTAGACATACCCATTACATAAGTTTCAGTCCCATCAGCTACAGTATTCTTATTTGCATTACAATGTATAGAAACAAAAATGTTTGCATCGGCTCTATTTGCAATATTTGCGCGCTCAATTAAATCAATAAAAATATCATTTTTTCTAGTGTAGATAACATCAATAGTTGAATTTCGCTCTAGTATCTTACCTACTTTTAAAGTGATTGCTAAATTTATATTTTTTTCTATATGTCCGTTATAAACCGCACCATAATCATGATCTCCATGACCAGCGTCTAATGTTACTTTAAAATTATTTGCCTGCGCGAAAACCATTGTCGAGTAAAAAACAAACATGACAAGTAGAGAATGTTTAAATATATATTTGTTCTTCATTTTTATAAAAGTTAATATTAATTAAAACTGCAAGGTTTTAAAATTATTATTTGACTATTTTTGACCAGAATTTATATGTAAGTTTGGATTGCCTAAAAGCAAACCTTATTTTACAAAAATAGCATTTAAACTTTTGCACACAAACTTATTTTATATCGTTTTATCAGCATACTTCCTAACAATTGGGAACCATTCCTTATTAGGTCAAGAAACAAAAAAAACGACAACTAGTTTTCCCGTTAAAAATCAAACTATTAAGCCAGAAATTCCTCCTGCAAACAATAATGTAAAAGTTGAAAAAATTGACACAATAAAGGTTGATTCTATAAAGAAATTTAAGTCTGTCTTAGAAGGAAAGGTTAAATATAAAGCTAAGAAATATGCTAAGTTTGATCAAAAGAAAAAACTAATTACACTGGAAAATGAAGCGGAATTAAATTACCTTGATTATAATTTAAAAGCAGGTATAATTGTTTTTGATTATCAAAAAAATGAAGTTTATGCAGGACGACTAAAAGATTCTGCTGGAAATTATATCCAAATACCTAAGTTCACTCAGGGTTCAAATATTATTGAACCCGATTCAATACGATTTAATTATAAAACTAAAAAAGCTTTAATTTGGAATTCAAGAACCTCACAAAATGAATTAAACATCAAAGCTAAAATCGCTAAAAAAGAAAACGACTCCATATATTTTATGAAAGGTGCTCGTATTACCTCTTCTAAAGATATTGACGATCCGGAGTTTTATTTTTTAGTTAATAAAATGAAGTTTGTACCAGGTAAAAAAGTGGTTCTTGGTACCACAAACTTATGGATTGAAAATGTACCTACACCAATTGCTTTGCCTTTTGCCTTTTTTCCAATTACCCAAGATAGCCAATCTGGAATTATACCTCCAAGTTATGGTCAAAGTAATGAAAGAGGATATGCGTTACAAAACGGTGGATATTATTTTGCATTAAGTGATAAATATGATTTAGCAGTTCTAGGAGATTATTATACAAACGGAAGTTATGCCGCTCGATTTGAATCAAATTACGCCAATAAATATAAGTTTAACGGGCGCGTAAATATTCGATTTGAAAATCTAATAACCAGCGAAAGAGGATATCCAGATTATGCAAAAAGTAAGATATATAACATTCAATGGTCCCATAGTAAAGATCCTAAATCAAATCCTAACTCAAGATTTTCTGCATCTGTAAATTTAGGAAGCAGTCAATATTTTCAACAATCAATTAACCTTGCAAATATTGGTTCTAATTTAAATAATACTTTAAGTTCTTCTATATCCTATTCAAAAACAATAAATACTATTCCGCAGATAAACTTTTCGCTAACAGCAACCCATTCTCAAAATTCACAAACAAATAAAATTAACATGACCTTGCCCTCATTACAGGCAAGTGTTGATAGAGTTTATCCATTAGTTGGAAAAAACGGAATAAAAAAAGGTTTTATAAAAAATATAAATTTCCAATATAATCTAAGGGGTGAAAATCAAATTACTACTACCGACGAATTTTTCTTTAAAAAGGAAATGTTTTCTGGAGCTAAAGTAGGATTTCAACATAGTATTCCGTTAAATACCAACTTTAAGCTATTTAAATATTTTAGCGCATCTACTTCTCTAAATTACAATGAAGTTTGGACTTTAAATACCATTAGAAAAGAATTTTCTACATCTACAAATTCTGTAATAAATACTGATGTAAATGGTTTTGATTCATTTCGAACTTATTCTGTATCTAATAGTTTGACAACAAATATTTATGGAACTTTTAATTTTGGTAGCACTAAAAAAATACAATCCATTCGCCATGTAATGCGTCCTTCTATTAGCCATTCCTATACTCCTAGTTTTGAAAAATACTATGATACTTATGCAATGGATGCTAGTGGTAGAACTGCCCAATATACTCGTTTTGAAACAGGAATTTATGGAGCGCCTGGAATAAACTATTCAAACAATATTGGTTTTAATATAAACAACACCTTTGAAGCAAAAGTTAGAGATAAAGATTCTACAAAAACAGAACCAAAGAAAATAATGTTGTTAAATAATTTAAATCTAACAACAAGTTATGATGTTTCTTCCGACTCCTTAAGATGGTCTCCAATGCGATTGAGTGGTGGAATAATGTTGTTTAAGCAAAAGATGAATATTAACTTTGCCTCTACTTTAGATCCTTATGCTCTAAATAAAGATAACAAAACTAGAATAAATTCATTTAATATTGATGAAGGTGGTAGTTTATTTAGAATGACGAGTGCAAACATGACTATTAATTATTCTGTTTCAAGTTCTAATGATGATAAAAACAAAAAGAATATTCAAGGTGCCAAAAATGGTGGTCGAGATGATGATTTGTTTGGAACGAATACTGAAATAAACGATAACAGAAAAAGCCAATTTGCTAATAAGGATGATGAAGACGATGGTTTTACTGGTTTTTACAATGCTAAAATCCCGTGGGACATGACTTTTGCCTATTCAATTACTTACTCTAATAACTTTGATGAAAAGAAAATTGTGAGTAATTCGTTAATGATCTCTGCAAATACCGACTTAACACCTAGATGGAAAATAGGTGTTTCGACCGGATATGACTTTGTAAGAAAAGGAGTAACTTTTACTCAAATTAGATTAAATAGAGATTTATTAAGTTGGAATATGAGCTTTAATTGGTCACCATTTGGACAATCCTATTGGGGTTTCTTTATAGGTATTAAAGCAAGTGTACTTAGTGATATTAAATGGGATAAACGAAATCAATCTGATCGTATTTTAAGATAAATTTATATGAAAAAAATTATAAATACAGATAAAGCCCCTGCACCAATTGGGCCATATAATCAAGCAGTCTTTATTGGAAATACACTATATACTTCTGGTCAAATTGCATTAGATCCAATTTCAATGGAGTTAGTTCTTGATGATATTGAAACCGAAACAAATCAAGTTATGCAAAACATGAAAGCAGTT
This sequence comes from Flavobacterium psychrophilum, assembly GCA_945872875.1. Taxonomy (GTDB): domain Bacteria; phylum Bacteroidota; class Bacteroidia; order Flavobacteriales; family Flavobacteriaceae; genus Flavobacterium; species Flavobacterium psychrophilum_N. Next base: position 14,743 of record CAMCBB010000022.1, on the reverse strand, counting down.
CTTGAAGCTGCTGACATGACATTTGAAAATGTTGTAAAATCTACTATATTCATTATGAACATGAATGATTTTGCTAAGATAAATAGTGTTTACAGTAAATATTTTAATGAAAATTCGGCTCCAGCAAGAGAAACCGTTCAAGTTGCAGGGCTTCCAAAAGGAGTAAATGTCGAAATTTCAATGATTGCAATAAAGTAATTAAAATAATATATTCATAAAAAAACCTGATTATTAAATCAGGTTTTTTTTTATTATTTATTCATAATGTGATAGGCAATTAAACCATCTATTGGTCTTCGTAAAACATTACCTATTTTTATGTTGTGTTTTGTTAATATTTGTTCTAATTCTTCTTTTAAATAAAAAGCTATAGAACCAATAAAATGAATTGGAACTTCTGTATAGTTTTCAAATTGCATAATATAATTTTCTACAAATTCTTCCATTTCAGCGTAGATAAATTTTTTGCAGAACTCAGTATCCTTGTGCTTGATTAAAAATTTAGCGAATGTTGCTAGATAAGCATTAGGATTGGGCTCTTTATATAAATTATTTTTTATATAATCAGCATCTAAATTATACTCTTCTTCAAATTCTAAGGCCAGCTCTTTAGGCATTTTATTAAAGTAATATCCTCTTAATAAATGACGGCCAAAACGATTACCAGAACAATCATCCATAGCAATATAACCTAAAGATTGAACTTTTTGGTGTAATATTTTACCATCAAAATAACTGCAATTTGAACCTGTTCCAAGTATGCAAACTATTGCTTGCTCATCTTTTGGTGTAGTTGCATAAACAGCAGCATAAGTATCTTCATGAACTGATATCAAAGCATTTTTAAAGTATTCTTTAAAAACAATACCCAGAAAATCTTTCATTCTATCAGTTCCACAGCCTGCTCCGTAAAAGAACAAATGGGTTGCTTTTTCTTTATTGTGCGATATATCAAATTTATCTTCTAAGCGAGATATAATTTCTTCTTTATCTAAAACTTCAGGATTTAATCCAAGAGTTTGTGTGGTGAATAGTACTTTTCCTTTTTCGTCAATTGCAATCCAATCGGCTTTTGTTGAACCGCTATCTACTAATAATTTCATCGGTTTGGTATTTTTGATTATAAAAACCCCGCTTCAATTTACTGAAACGGGATTTTAATTTGTATTACAAACTAGCAATATGAACTGATAAATCAATTAATTTACTAGAATAACCATATTCATTATCATACCATGAAACAAGTTTGAAGAAAGTTGAATTTAAACCAATTCCTGCAGTAGCATCAACGATCGAAGTTCTTTTATCAGAAATAAAATCTTGAGAAACAACCGCATCTTCAGTATAACCTAAAATATCTTTCATTTCATTTTCAGATGCTTTTTTCAAAACAGCCATAATTTCTTCATAAGAAGTTTCTTTAGCTACTTTCACTGTTAAATCAACAACCGAAACATCGGCTGTTGGAACACGGAAAGACATTCCAGTTAATTTTCCATTCAAGTCTGGAATTACTTTTCCAACGGCTTTTGCAGCACCTGTAGAAGAAGGAATGATATTTATACTTGCAGCACGACCACCTCTCCAATCTTTTCTTGATGGTCCGTCGGCAGTCATTTGCGTAGAAGTTGTAGCATGAACTGTAGTCATCAACCCTTCAACAATTCCGAAATTATCATGAATAACTTTAGCTAAAGGTGCTAAACAATTTGTAGTACAAGACGCATTAGAAACAACTAAATCTGAAGCTTTTGCAGATAAGTGATTTACACCCATTACAAACATTGGAGCATCAGCAGATGGAGCTGAAATAATTACTTTTTTTGCACCACCTTTAATGTGCTCATTTGCAGTTTCGATAGTGGTAAAAATACCGGTACATTCAGCTACTACATCAACTCCTACATCATTCCATTTTAAATCAGCTGGATTTCTTTCGGCAGTGATACGGATGTTTTTGTCATTTACATAAAGTTTTCCATCTTTAACTTCAACTTTACCTGCAAAACGACCATGAACTGAATCGTATTTTAATAAATAGGCTAAATGATCTACATCTAATAAATCGTTTATTGCAACTACTTCAACATTATCTCTATTGAAAGACTCTCTAAATACAATTCTCCCAATTCTTCCGAATCCATTGATTCCTAATTTAACTTTTGACATTTTATTTTACTTAAGGCAATTTCATTGCCGGTTATTATTAATTAGTTATATTTTATGTGGTCATAATATCGGATACTCGAAGTAAATCTTTATCAATTTCAGAAGATCCTTTAATTGCTTGTTCTAAAGGTGTTAACGCAACTTTATCATTTAACAATCCAACCATAAAATTTGTTTTTCCTTCTATAATTGATTCAACAGCTTTTACACCAAGTCTACTTGCTAATACTCTATCAAAACAAGATGGAGATCCACCACGCTGCATGTGACCTAATACCGAAACTCTAATATCATATTCTGGTAAATTTTCTTCGATATAATCTTTTAATTCAAATACATTTTTACCTATTTTATCTCCTTCTGCAATAACTACAATACTAGAAGATTTTCCTGATGCTTTACTTTTTTGTAATGATTCAAGTAGTCGTTCTAAGCCTAAATTTTCTTCTGGAATTAAAATTTCTTCAGCTCCTGCTCCTATACCGGCGTTTAACGCTATATGACCTGCATCTCTTCCCATAACTTCAACTAGAAATAAACGGTTATGCGAACTTGCAGTATCTCTAATCTTATCAATGCAATCAACAACTGTATTTAATGCGGTATCAAAACCTAAGGTATGGCTGGTACCAAATATATCATTATCAATGGTTCCTGGAATTCCCATTACTGGAAATCCATATTCATTATTAAATATTTCAGCTCCTGTAAAACTTCCGTCTCCACCAATAACAACAAGTGCTTCAATACCTGCTGTCGATAAATTGTTGAATGCTTTTTTTCTACCTTCGGCACTCATAAAATCTTTAGATCGAGCAGATTTTAAAATGGTACCACCCTTGTTTATAATATTATTTACTGATCGAGGCCCCATTTCTTTAAAATCTCCTTCAATCATACCTTGATAACCTCGGTAAATACCTATACATTCAATATTATGATAAGCACAGGTACGAACTACAGAGCGAATAGCAGCATTCATCCCTGGTGAATCTCCACCAGAAGTAAGTACACCTATTTTTTTTATCGTATTTGACATATTTTTATGTTTTAAAATGTAAAATTAGCAAAGAATATGCATATAAAATGCCATATTATTAAATGAACTTAATTATCAATATAATTCAATCGTTTTCGTTGATAAGTTTTAAGTTTTCAAGAAATATTTTTTTCTAAAAAATTTTAATTTTCCTCTTGTTTACCTTCATTGTTAATTTGATTTTGGGAGCTAGAGTTTTTTGGTTTTGAATTTCCATTTTCCATATTGATGTAATTTGGTAAAATTTGAGTGGATTCTGGAGTTACATATGGTTTTTCCTTTTTTTCTCTTTCAACTTTTGTATTGTTAAAAATCTTATTTACCAATTCTTTAAAAGTATCAAAATCTACTTCGTAAGAAACCCCTGCTCCTTGTGTATAGCCAATTCCTTGCCCAATATAATTAATATCATTTTCTTTATTAAAAACTCTTAAATTTAATGTACCGTCTTCATTTACTCGGTATTGCATTTCAAAATTACCAACAATAGCAGTTTCTGTAACACCTCCAGTAGGCACACCTACTCTACCATTTATTGTAATTCGCTCATTAATTTGTGTTGAAATATTAGCTACAACTCTCCCATCAGTTGGTCTTAAAGTAGTTTTATCAGCAGGAATATAACTCACATCCATGTTCATTTTCCCGTCTTTATTATTAAAAATATCTCCAAACATGGAGGCTGCTTTTTCATAAAAACTATTTGTTACTTGTGACTGACTAAAGCCTTCTTGACTTAAAAATCCTCCTGTGGAAAGAAGGTATAAAGCTTGTGTTTGTCTAATGTCTTTATCACCTAGTTTAGTTTCAATTTCAGATTTTAACACTGAACTTACATTTGGAAAATTAATTGTAAAATCGGGTTCTGGATTCGTAATTGTACCTTTTAATCCAATAATTACATCTACAGGAATTACCTTGTTAAAAGATGCATTTTCAATTAATACAGCCGGATTTGCAGTAATGTTTGTTGAAACTGCTTCTAGGTTTAATATTGCTTTATATGGATTACCTTCCCAAACGATGGATCCGTATTTTTTTACGGAAAATTGTTTGTCAATTACTCCGCCATATTTAAAATTATAAGAGCCCTCCCAAACTTGAAAATCTCCAAACATTTCAAATTTTCCGAGTGTATTAATACTCATGTTTAAAGTTCCTTTTCCTTTACCTTTCATTCCATGTTTCGAATCTTTATTTAAAATAACTTCAATATTTGCATTGGGTTCAATTGCAAATTCAAAATTCATTTGAAGTCCGTTGTAATTTCTAATAAACTCGGTTTCTTTATTTACGGTACCGTATTTTTCTCCTTTAGTCAAATAATGAATAAAACTATTATCACTTAAGGAACTTGCATCATTAATTGGAATTTTTATATCTGTCCCATTTCCAGATTTAGCATTTACATTTATAGATAAGCCGTTTGTTGGTCCTTTTATTGAAGCATTTCCATTAATATATGCTGTTCCATAATAAGCAACATCTTCATGATCTACAGTATTTAATGCTAAAATTCTGTCTGAATCAATAGTTAAATCTAACTCCCAATCTCCAAATTGTTTATGTTTGATAAAACCTTTTAAATTACCCTCTGTATTAAATTTAGAATCACTAATTTGAGTTGGTACGACTATAAACTTATTTTTAGTAATCTCTACTGTCGAATTATCTTTAATTTTATAATCCACATTTAAATAGGGAATTGATAATCCTGCATTATCAACATATAAATTACCTGAATAATTAATATCATTCACATTGCCATTTATTCTAGCTTTTCCTGAAGCATAACCTCTAATTTTTGAAACTACCTCTCCCCCCAAATTACTTAATATTCCAAGATTGAATTTTTGAAAATCTAAATTCAAATCCATTAATGTTTCATTATCTATAATTTGTAAATTTCCAAAAGCACTAAATGATTTAAAGTTTTCATTTTCAATTTTGGAATCAATTTCAAATTTTGAAAAATTTTCATTACCCATAATATCTAGACTCATTTTACCCAATGCATTTTCATTAATTTGAAGCTCATTAATCGTTAATTTTGCAGTTGGTTGATATACAGCATTATTTTGCTTTAAATAGATTTCACCATTTACAAATCCATCAAATTTAAATTGCTCGACTGTTGGAGTAATTTTATTCAAATTTACATTATTGAATTCCAACGCTAAATCTTTATTTTTTGCACCACTAAGCGTTCCATTTAATTTCATTGATTGGTTTTCATGAGAAATTATTATGTCGTCAAATGAAAAGGTTTGTAAATTCTTATCGAAAATTATTTTATTTTTATCATTTCCAGTTTCATTTATATACCAACTAAAATTTTTAAACATTAAATCAGATTTGTGAAAACCAATAATGTTTTTATTGTTTGAATCAATAGTATGATAAAGATTTAAATTAAAATAATCTGCTCCTTTTTCTCCACCTTTAAACTCAGTTCTAAAGGTCAAAGTATCTTTAGAAGTAGCGTTAATTAATGAAAAGTCTCTAATTTTATATTGTTTAGTAACAATACTGTCCGATTGCACATAAGTATTGTATAAAGGATTATTATTATCTATTTCGATTTTTAAATTATCCATATGCACATTAAATGCATTCACAGTATTGGAAGAAAATTTTAATTTAAAATCATTCGTATCTCCTGTTATTTGACCATTTAAAATTGCATTTGAATCCAAACTAATATTTGGATTCAATATTTCTACTATTTCATTAAATTGAGAAAAATTAAACTTTAAATATTGTCCTTTCTTTAACAAGTGTGGCCTGTAATTAGTGTATAAACTTCCGATAGAATTTTCGAACATTTTTTGAATTTGTGAAAATTCAAATTTTCCTTGAATTTTACCATTTAGCTCTTTTGATGAGTTTAAAGTAATAACATGTTCTCCATTAGCTTCAATAGAACTTGCTGTAAAATTATCAAAGAAATATAAGTCTTTTGAGTTTTGATAAGAAGAATTAAAAATAACAATATTTCCATTCATTGTGTCTAAATTATTACCCGAAACATTAATCTTAACATCACCCTTAAATACAGAAACAGAATCTTTAATCAAATTCAATCGATTTAAATTTGCATAATCAACTTTTGCATGAAAATTATAATTTTTTTCGCGTTTTGATAAATCTACAATACCATCAAAATCTAAAAATAAATTAGGATCATTTACATTTACTTTACCTTTAAAAATTGGTTTTTTGAATTTTCCTTCAGCAATAATATTTTTATAATTATATCTATTGTAAGTGATGTTTTGAACTGATCCAGAAAATTTGGTGTCTAAATATTTTTCGGTGAATCCTTTACCTTCTAAATCAAACTGAAGCGTTGCATATCCAATATCATCTCTTTCTATAAGTCTTCCTAAATTGAAGTTATCCAAATTTAATCTGCCTTTATAAGAAGCATTATCAATTGTGTTTAAATTAGTCATGATAAACTTAGATCCAAATTTACCTAATTGGGTATTTACCAATACATCTGCTGAAACACTAGTTTCCGTTACGACGGTTTTTCCTCTAAAATTGAATTGTCCAAGTTTTTTAACTGTTGACGGTAAATTTTTTCCTAATACATTTGGTAACACGGAAATTAAATTTTCGTAATTCGAACTTACTTTAGAAAAATTCCCATTCATGTAAAATTCGCCTTCCCCTTTTTTTGCAAATAAATTTCTAAAATTTACTGTACCAGCAATTACTGAATTTTTAGTGTCTTTTAAATATAGTTTTTTAGCAGTAAAATTATTTAATGCACCAACAATGTTTGCACTTAGCCTAAACTGCTGATTTTTTCCAATCTCATTATAAAAACATCTTAAATCGTTAGACGATAAAGTAGCGTTTTTTGTAGATATCAAAAAGATTACTTTATTGTTAAAATCGGCAAAATCTTTCCTGTTGTATTTTAATATCACAGATCCTTCTAGATTTGATTCAGCTGTTTTCAAATCTAAATTTTCTAAACGAATATTCTTTTTTGTGTAGGTAAATTTTGAAGTAAGATTTTTAACAAATAAACCTCTGTGATCCAAAAAGGACATGGATTCAATATTGGTATATACATTCGGCCCTTCAATCTTAAAATCGGAAACTACTGCATTTAATTTAGTAAAATCAACATCCAAAGGAATTTCCCTATTGTAATCTACCTCTCTAAATTTACAATTAACCAAAGTCATTTTGTTTGATGTCATTAAAAACTTTCCAGTTGATGGTTTGCCGTCATCAAATGCATCAATAAATTTATCTAAGTTGGTATCACTATCACCCTTGTAAGTAGTTACATTTAAGGTCAATTGATCTGCGGTAAGATTTCCAAAAATTAAATTACCATCTAATAAAGTTTTCGAATCAAGAATACTAGTAATCAATCTATTTGCATAGATAAGTGTGTCTTTTTTTTCATCTTTTACTAAAACTTTTTTTAACTGGACACCGCCAAAAATGGTCACTTCAACCTGATCAACATAAATGTCGGTTCCGTATTGTTTGTTTAGTTTTTCAGTAAAATATTGGGCAATTTTAGTTTGTACAACGGGTAATGAAAGTGCAATACCAAGTGACAATAAAAGTAACAAAAGCACCAAAATAGTACGAATTGCTATTTTATTAAAAGAATTAACTCGAGTATTGGTTATTTGTTCTTTCAAAATTTATTTCGATTTGAAATATCTAATTATAACGAAAATATGTAAAATTTCTTACAATTCGCAGATATTCCTATTCTCATAAAAACAAAAATAACTTGGCTGCTATTGAAAAAGCTATAAAATAGTTACTTTTGTAATCGATGTAAAAATAATCGTTTTAAACCGGTTATTCAAATATAATTCAAAATTTGTACCTACATGTCTAACAATGCTATTTACATTCTTGCGATTGAAAGTTCTTGTGATGATACCGCTGCTGCTGTATTAAAAAACAATAAGGTTTTATCAAATGTTGTTGCGGGTCAAAAAATACATGAAGAATATGGCGGTGTAGTACCAGAACTTGCCTCTAGAGCACACCAGCAAAATATTGTTCCTGTGATAGATAGTGCCCTAAAGAAAGCAGGGATAAATTTGAAAGATATAAACGGAATTGCTTTTACTCAGGGTCCCGGCTTGATGGGATCTTTGCTTGTTGGGACTTCTTTTGCAAAATCACTAGCCTTATCTTTAAACATCCCATTAATAGCTGTGAATCATATGCATGCGCACATTTTAGCGCATTTTATAGATGAAGAAGGTTATGACAAACCGGATTTTCCGTTTTTAGCTTTAACCATTTCAGGTGGACATACGCAAATTGTGAAAGTTTCTAGTTTTTTTGATATGGAAATTATTGGAGAAACTACAGACGATGCCGTTGGTGAAGCTTTTGACAAATCAGCAAAAATCATGGGACTACCTTATCCAGGGGGACCTTTAATTGATAAGCTAGCTAAAGAAGGTAATCCTAAAAAGTTTCAATTCACTAAACCAAAAGCACCAGGATTGAATTTTAGTTTCTCCGGACTTAAGACACAAATACTGTATTTCATTCAGAGAAATGTTGCTTTAAATCCTAATTTTATTGAGGAAAATAAAGCCGATATATGCGCTTCAATTCAACAAACCATTATTGAAATATTAATGGATAAATTAAAATTAGCTGTTGCAGAAACAGGATTAAATCAAATTGCAATTGGTGGTGGAGTTTCAGCAAATTCTGGAATTAGAGAAACGCTTAAGGCAGCTGAAACTAAATATGGCTGGAAAACATTTATTCCAAAATTTGAATATACTACCGATAATGCAGCAATGATTGGAATAGTTGGCTATCAAAAATATTTAGAAAATAAATTTAACGATGCTGGAGTTATTTCTAAAGCACGAATAGAATTTTAATATGCAATTATTTTACAATCCCAATATTACCAATCAGGAAAAATCATTTGCTTTTGACAAGGAAGAAAGTAAACATATAATTAAAGTATTACGAAAGAAAGAAGGTGATATTTTACATGTAACCAATGGTTTAGGTTTTTTATTTAATACCAAAATTGCTTTAGCCAGTGATTCAAAATGTACCGTAAATATTCTGTCTTTTGAAAAACAAGAACCTTCAAAATATCATTTACATTTAGCCGTTGCGCCAACCAAAATGAATGAACGCTACGAGTGGTTTTTAGAAAAAGCAACCGAGATTGGAATTCAAGAGATTACCCCAATTATTTGTGATCATTCGGAACGAAAAGTAATAAAGACAGAACGATTTCAAAAGATTATTGAATCAGCCATGAAGCAGTCATTACATTATTACTTGCCAAAATTAAATGAGCCAATAATTTTAAAAGATTTTTTAAAGAGAGAAATTACTGGTGCTAAATTCATAGCACACTGCGAAGAAACACATAAGATTACTTTAAAATCCCAAATCATTCAAAGTCAAGACACAACTATATTAATTGGTCCTGAAGGTGATTTTTCAATTAAAGAAATCGAATTGGCTTTGAACAATAATTATATTCCAATATCTTTGGGAAATACAAGATTAAGAACAGAAACCGCTGCAATAGTAGCATGTCATAGCGTGGTTTTTGCAAATGAATAAAAAATGAAAACAACCATTACAGCTCTTTTATTAACGATTTCACTATTTGGGTTTTCCCAAGAAATTGCTCTATTAAAGTATAATGGTGGTGGAGATTGGTATGCCAACCCTACTTCGTTGCCAAATTTAATTCGATTTTGCAATCAAAATATCAATACCACAATTAAGAACAAACCCGTAACAGTTGAACCTGGGAGCCCTGATTTATTTTCTTATCCTTACATTCATGCTACTGGTCATGGAAACATACTTTTTAATGATAGCGAGATATTAAATTTAAGAAATTACATGCTGTCAGGTGGATTTATTCACTTTGATGATAATTATGGATTGGATGAATATCTACGAAGAGAACTAAAGAAAATATTTCCAAACTCCAATTTAGTTGAAATTCCTGCTTCACATCCTATTTTTCAAAAACCTTACAGTTTCCCTGCTGGAATTCCTAAAATTCACGAACATGACGGTAAAAGACCGCAAGCATTTGGCATTTTCGAGAACAACCGTTTGGTATTGTTATACACCTATGAATGCGACTTAGGTGATGGATGGGAAGATGCAGAAGTGAACAATGACCCAAAAGAAGTTCGAGAAAAGGCACTGAAAATGGGAGCGAATATTCTAAATTATATTTTCAATAACTAATGGAAAATCTTTCCAAGTTACTGCTTCCCGAAATTCAAGAGTTCATTATAAAGAACACAGATCAGGATGCTGCAAAATTATCCTTTGCAAAAAATCCATTTCCTGAGGTTGATTATAAAGTACTATTAAATCAAATTGCAGCTCGAGCCAAATGCAAAATCAAACTTCCAACCTGGTTTAATTGTATCAATTGTATTTATCCAAGTAAAATTTCGGTGGAACAAACTTCCTCAGAAATTACTGCAAAATATAAAGCAGAGATTATAAGTGGTAATTCAATAATAGATTTGTCAGGAGGTTTCGGTGTTGATGATTATTATTTTGCAAAAAAAATAAAACACGTTTACCATTGTGAAATAAACCCTGAATTATCGGCTATTGTAAAACATAATCTCATTCAATTAAATTGTGAAAACATTACTTGCATTGAGGGCGACAGCACAGAAACATTAAAAAATTTAAATCAAAAATTTGATTGGATTTATGTAGATCCATCGAGAAGAAATGACATCAAAGGCAAAGTTTTTATGCTGAATGATTGTTTGCCAAACATTCCTGATCTTCAAAGTTTTTACTACCAATTCAGTTCAAAAATCTTAATAAAAACTGCACCTCTATTAGACATTACTGCTGGATTAACCGAATTGCAAAATGTAAAACAAATACATATTGTTGCAGTAGATAATGAAGTAAAAGAGTTGTTATGGGAATTACACAAAAATTACAATGGAATTCCAACTATAAAATGTATTAATTTTAACAAAGACCATAAAGAAACTTTTGAATTTCAATGGAATTCAGAAGTCGATTTTACTTATGGCTTACCAACAAAATATTTGTACGAGCCCAATAATAGTATTCTTAAATCAGGCGGATTTACACAAATTGCAAATCAGTTTTCTTTAGGCAAGCTACAAGTAAATTCACATTTATATACTTCTGATGATTTAATAGATTTTCCGGGAAGAGTTTTTAAAATCGAAACTATTTTAAACTATTCAAAAAAAGAAATTAAAAAACAACTTGAAAATACCAAAATAAATGTTACGGTTCGTAATTTTCCCGAAACAGTAGAATCAATCAGAAAAAAATGGAAAATTAAAGACGGTGGCGACCGCTATTGTTTTTTTTCAACCGATATGAATAATAACAAAATAATATTACTTTGCACCAAAATAAATACCGTATGAAAAAGAGTCTACTTATAGCAACTTTTCTAGTTTCGATTTTCTCATTTGCACAAAAAGATTGCGAATACAGCTCGAATGTTAAAGACAGTTTGGGAATCTACAGATCAACTATTGACTATGTTATGCATGAAAAGGTTTTTGGAAACAGCCAAACTTCCATTTTCTTTTCTTTAATTAATGCCGATGGCATGCCCTCACTAAACATGCAAATGATTCAAAAAAGTGCCGATTTTATTCCGGCAAAGTGTTTGGATAAATCATCCAAAATATACCTCCAATTACAAAATGGAAAAATTATTACCTTAATCGGATTAGACCAAGAAACTTGTGGCAACGCAGTTAGAAATAATAATGAAAACTGCAGAATATTAAGCGCTTATTTTCTCTTCTTAAAAGACACGATGGAAGATTTAAAAAAATCGCCAATTTCTATTTTCAGAATAAAATTCGCTGGAGAAACTATAGACTATATTGCCAAAGAATCCCTAGTTTCCGAAGTGGATAAGAAATCATATCAACCCGATCATTTCTTTATGGATTATCTTAAATGTATTGAGTAAAAAATATTTAAAAAAGCCTCAAAGACTAAATGAATCATTGAGGCTATGATTGTATTATTTTGATTTTTTAAACGTGTAAGGCTCTATTTTCTGTAGCTGCAAGTGCAGCTTCTTTAATAGCTTCAGCAAAAGTTGGATGCGCATGTGACATTCTAGAAATATCTTCAGCTGATGCCCTAAATTCCATTGCGGTTACTGCTTCAGCAATTAAGTCGGCACAACGAGCTCCAATCATATGAACACCTAGAACTTCATCTGTTTTTGCATCTGCAATAATTTTCACAAATCCATCAGTATCCCCACCTGCACGAGCTCTACCTAAAGCTTTGAAAGGAAAACTTCCCGCTTTATAAGCAACTCCATCCGCTTTTAATTGCTCTTCTGTTTTACCAACAGCCGCAACTTCTGGCCAAGTATAAACTACTCCTGGAATTAAATTATAATCAATATGTGGTTTTTGACCTGCTAATATTTCAGCAACCATAGTTCCTTCTTCTTCCGCTTTATGAGCTAACATCGCACCACGAACCACATCTCCAATTGCGTAAATATTGGAAACACTAGTTTGTAAATGATCGTTTACCTCTACCATTCCTCTTTCTGTTAACTTCACTCCTGCTTTGTCTGCATTTAAACCATCGGTATATGGACGACGACCTACAGCAACCAAACAATAATCACCTTCTAATGAAACAGTTTCTCCTTTAGCATTATCAGCTTGAACAGTAACCACTTTTCCTTTACGCGCAACCGATTTTACTTGGTGAGACGTATAGAATTTCATGCCTTGTTTTTTCAATACTTTGGTCAATTCTTTAGATAAACCGGCATCCATTCCTGGAATAATTCGATCTAAATATTCAACAACGGAAACCTGAGCTCCCAATCGTAAATAAACTTGACCTAATTCAATACCGATTACTCCACCACCAATAATTACAAGGTGTTTTGGAACTTCAGGTAATTTTAAGGCTTCCGTTGAAGTAATGATTCTCTCTTTATCTAATTTAATAAATGGCAAAGTAGATGGTTTTGAACCTGTTGCAATAATGATATTCTTTGCTTCAATAGTTTCAGACTTACCGTCTGCTTTAGTAACAGCAACATGGGTTGCATCTACAAATGAACCTAATCCTTCTAAAACTGTAATATTATTTTTGTCCATTAAAAACTTAACGCCACCACTTGTTTGATCAACAACTGCTTGCTTGCGCGCAATCATTTTTTCAAGATTTACCTTTACTTCTCCAGAAACTTCAATTCCGTGATCGGCAAAATGCTGTAATTCTTCATAATGGTGCGAAGAAGCCAATAATGCTTTAGATGGGATACAACCAACATTTAAGCAAGTACCTCCTAAGGTAGAATATTTTTCGATTATTGCTGTTTTGAAACCCAATTGGGCACAACGAATTGCTGACACATATCCGCCAGGTCCAGAACCTATGATGACTACATCAAATGAACTCATAATTTATATATTTTGTGTGTTTTATTAAATTGTTATGCAAAACTACAAATAATATTGCAATCCTTTTTGCAAAAGACGATTCCATTTCACAAGAAAAATAAAATTATTATGCTAATTAATTCTAACCCAACCACCCTTCGCGGTCCAAGCTTCGATACTGAATCGCTTCTGCAATATGCATCGATTCAACTTTTTCAGAAGCTTCTAGATCGGCTATCGTGCGTGAAACTTTTAATATTCGATCGTAAGCTCTTGCAGAGAGATTAAGTTTTTCCATGGCATTTTTTAATAATTCCAGTGAAACTGGTTCTAGATTGCAATATTCTCTAACTAATTTTGAACTCATTTGTGCATTGTAATGAACATTTTCAATCGATTCAAATCGTTTGGTTTGGATTTCTCTTGCCATCGTAACTCGTTTTCTAATTTCAACACTGCTTTCAGCTTTGCGCGTTTCTGTTAGTTTCTCAAATGGCACTGGAGTTACTTCAACATGAATATCGATGCGATCTAATAGTGGTCCCGAAATTTTGCTCAAATAGCGTTGCATTTCCATTGGAGAAGAACTAACAGGAGCTCCTGGATCATTAAAAAAGCCACTCGGACTTGGATTCATACTCGCCACCAACATAAAAGACGAAGGATAAGTAATAGTAAATTTTGCTCTAGAAATAGTAACTTCTCTGTCTTCCAAGGGTTGGCGCATTACTTCAAGAACTTCCCTTTTAAACTCGGGTAACTCATCTAAAAAAAGAACACCATTATGGGATAAAGATATTTCACCAGGCTGCGGATAACTTCCACCACCTACGAGCGATACGCTGCTCGCGGTGTGATGTGGACTTCGAAATGGCCTTTGACTCATCAACCCCGCATCTTTTATTTTGCCGGCAACCGAATGTATTTTGGTTGTTTCTAATGCCTCTTTCAAAGTCATTGGTGGCAAGATACTTGGTAATCTTTTTGCTAACATCGTTTTACCTGATCCCGGCGGACCGATCAATATGATATTATGACCACCGGCAGCAGCAATTTCCATGCATCGCTTTATGGATTCCTGACCTTTGAC
>CAMCBB010000021.1 GCA_945872875.1 Flavobacterium psychrophilum | reverse complement strand
TTTATTCCGGTTGTTCACGAAAGTAGTTTCATCCATCCGCAGGCTGCGGTTACGGGGAATGTGATTATTGGAAAAAATGTATATGTTGGTCCTGGTGCTGCCATTCGTGGCGATTGGGGAGAAATCATCATTGAAGATGGTTGTAATGTGCAAGAAAATTGCACGATTCACATGTTTCCAGGAAAGACAATGGTTTTAAAAGCTGGAGCGCATATTGGTCACGGAGCCATTATTCATGGTGCCAACATTGGTGCTAATTCCCTTATCGGAATGAATGCTGTAATCATGGATGATGTTACGGTTGGAGATGAATGTATTGTGGGCGCTTTGAGTTTCGTAAAAGCTGGAACACAAATTCCAAATAGAAAAATGGTGGTTGGAAATCCGGCTGCAATAATAAAAGATGTTTCCGATGAAATGATCGATTGGAAAACCAAAGGAACCGCTTTGTATCAACAATTGCCAAAAGAGTGTTACGATACTTTAAAGGCAGTGGAGCCATTGCGAGAAATTCCAAAAGATAGACCAACACAAGAAGCGTTTTATAAAACATTAGAAGAATTTAAGAAAAAGTAGCAGTGCTCAGCAATCAGTTAGAAACTGAACACTGAACATTGAACATTGAACACTATTTTTATGAGTATAATAGAATTCAAAATGCCCAAAATGGGTGAAAGTATTTCTGAAGCAACCATAATCAGTTGGGTTAAAAACGTGGGTGATTATGTGGAAGCTGAAGAAACTATTCTAGAAGTTGCTACCGATAAAGTCGATAGCGAAGTACCTGCGCCAATTTCTGGAATTATTACAGAAATTCGTTTTCAAAAAGATGCTGTGGTTGAGGTTGGAACTGTTTTGGCGTTGATTGATGAGGCAGCTGGAAGTCAGAAGTCAGAAGTTGGAAGTAAAAAAAACGAAGAAGTTGTTAAATCAAATGATGTTGAAGCAACACAAATTATAACTCACAACTCAAAATTCATAACTAATCCTGACGCTTTCATTTCGCCTTTAATTGTTTCGATTGCCCAAAAGGAAAATGTATCGATAGAAGAATTACAAAGCATTCCGGGTTCGGGAGCGGAAGGGCGTTTGCAAAAAAGCGATGTTTTTAATTATTTGAAAAACAGAAAATATCCAATTCAAAGTAAGCCAAGTGCTAATAGCCAACCATCATCTACATATCATAAACCTAAAATCAATTTTGTTGAAGGTAAAGACCGAATAGTAGAAATGGATCGTATGCGCAAAATGATTGCCGATCACATGGTTTATTCTAAGCAAACTTCGCCTCATGTAACTTCGTATATTGAAGTTGATGTTACGAATTTGGTGAATTGGCGCAATGAAAACAAAGAAAATTTTCAAGAGAAATACAACGAAAAATTGACTTTTACACCTGTTTTTGTTCAGGCTGTAGCCAAAGCAATTGTAGATTTCCCAATGATAAATGTTTCTGTGGAAGACAAGAATATTATTGTGCACAACGACATTCATATCGGAATGGCAACAGCTTTACCAAACGGAAATTTAATTGTTCCGGTGGTGAAAAATGCCAATAAAAAAGATTTAGCAGCAATAGCAAAAGACGTTAATTATTTGGCCGATGCTTCTCGAAATAACAAATTAAAACCAGAAGAAATTCAAGGAAGTACCTTCACCATTTCCAATGTGGGCACCTTTGGGAGCTTGATGGGAACTCCAATCATCAACCAACCCGAAGTAGCCATTTTAGCACTCGGAATTATTAAAAAAAGACCTGAAGTAATCACAACGTCTAATGGCGATGAAATTGCTATACGAAGTATGATGTATCTATCGCTATCCTTTGATCATAGAGTCGTAGATGGTTTTTTAGGAGGTTCTTTTTTAAGAAAAATTGGAGATTATTTAGAACAATTTGATACAAACACAACACTATAAATCAGTATTAAGATTATGAAATTTGATATTAAAATAAATAAAGTTGCACAATCCAAAGTAAGCCAAGTCGATTTGGATAATGTAATAATGGGATTCAATTTTACAGACCATATGTTTGTTTGTGATTATGAAAACGGACAATGGAATAACCCACGAATTGAGCCATTAGAATTAATTCCTACGCATCCTGCAGCAATGGCATTGCATTATGGGCAAGCTATTTTTGAAGGTATGAAAGCAACTTTAGGAAAAGACGGAACTGCTTTATTATTTCGCCCAATTGAAAATGCAAAACGATTCAATCATAGTGCAGATCGATTGGGAATGCCCTTAGTTCCTGAAGATTTATTTGTGGAGGCATTAAAACAATTTACTGCATTAGAAAAAAACTGGATTCCGAGCAAAGTTGGAAGCGCCTTATATATTAGACCTTTTATGTATGCAGATGAACCATTTATTGGTATGCGAGCTGCAAATAATTATAAGTTTATTGTTATGGCTTCTCCAGCGGGACCTTTATATAGCAGAAAAATTAAATTATTTGCTGAAAAAACTTTTGTTCGTGCCGTAAATGGTGGAACCGGAGAAGCAAAAGCAGCAGGAAATTATGCGGCTGCAATTCGCCCAACAGAGTATGCAAAAGCAAAAGGGTACGATCAAGTGTTGTGGTTGGATCCTTACAATTTTGAATACATTCAGGAGGTAGGAACTATGAATATCTTCATAAAAATTGCAGGTAAATTCATTACTCCCGATTTAAGTGGATCGATTTTATCAGGAATTACGAGAATGAGTGTGATTGATTTATTGCGAAGCAAAGGTTATGAAGTTACCGAAAGGCCAATTACCATTTCAGAAATTGTGGAAGCCTCAAATAATGGAACTTTAGAAGAAGCCTTCGGAACCGGAACTGCAGTTGGAATTGCCATGATTGAAGAAATTGGAAACAACGATTTATCAATCAAATTTCCAGTAGAAAATCCAGTTTCAGTTATGGTAAATGATACTTTAAACGCTATTAAAGTTCAAGATTTAAAAGACGAATTTGGTTGGATAGTGGAAGCAAAATAAGCAAATTATTTATACCAAATAAAACATAGCAAAATCAATGTTAGATAAAAAAATATTAGAAAAAGCCTTCTCTACAATGGCAACTGCCAAAGCCATGGCAACCTTGTATGAAGACAATTTCAAAATAGTATCAAAATATGTGCACGCAACATCACGCGGTCACGAAGCTATTCAAATTGCGATGGCGATGCAATTATTGCCTCAAGATTATGCATTTCCGTATTATCGAGATGACGCTATGATGTTGGGAATTGGAATGCAGCCCTATGATTTAATGTTGCAATTAATGGCAAAAAAAGACGATCCGTTTTCGGGTGGGCGTACTTATTATTGCCACCCAAGTTTGAAGGATGCCGACAAACCTAAAATTCCGCATCAATCATCCGCAACAGGAATGCAAGCCATTCCGGCAACTGGTGCTGCAATGGGATTTTGGTATAAAGAAAATACAGGAATTCAAGATAAAAATCAAGAAAGTCCAATTGTGGTTTGTTCGCTTGGTGATGCTTCGGTTACCGAAGGAGAAATTGCTGAGGCGCTTCAAATGGCCGCTTTAAAACAGCTTCCAATTTTGTATTTGGTACAAGATAACGGCTGGGATATTTCGGCGAATGCTGCCGAAACGCGAGCACAAAATGCCTTTGAATATGCTAAAGGATTTCACGGAATTGAGGCGATTTCTATTGATGGCGCAAATTTTACCGAAAGTTATGAGGCTGTTCAGAAAGTGGTGCAAACTATTCGAAATGAGCGTCGACCATTTTTAGTTCATGCAAAGGTACCGTTGTTGAATCACCATACCTCGGGAGTTCGAATGGAATGGTACCGCGATGATTTGGAAGAAGCTAAATCTCGAGATCCGTATCCGGTTTTAATTAAGCAATTATTGGATGCGGGATTTTCATCTGAAGAAATAAAAAATATTGAAAGTAAAACGGTTGCCCAAGTGCAAGCCGATTTTGATAAAGCACAACTTGCCGAAGACCCTTCGCCTGAAGATTTATTTACGCACGATTTTGCGCCAACATCCATAATTGAAGAAGTTGGAGAACGAAATCCGGATCGTGAGGAAAAAGTTGTGATGGTAGATTGCGCTCTTTTTGCTGTAGAAGAATTAATGAAAAAACATTCCGAATGTTTGCTTTACGGACAAGATGTAGGCGGAAGATTGGGAGGAGTTTTTAGAGAAGCCGCAACATTGGCACAAAAATTTGGCGACGACCGCGTTTTTAATACACCTATTCAAGAAGCGTTTATTGTAGGTTCTACTGTTGGAATGTCGGCGGTTGGTTTGAAACCAATTGTTGAGGTGCAGTTTGCCGATTACATTTGGCCTGGATTGAATCAGCTGTTTACCGAAGTGAGTCGTTCCTGTTATTTATCGAACGGAAAATGGCCTGTGAGCATGATTTTGCGCGTTCCAATTGGAGCTTACGGGAGCGGTGGACCGTATCATTCTTCCTCTGTTGAAAGTGTGTTGACCAATATTCGCGGAATAAAAATTGCTTATCCAAGTAATGGTGCCGACTTAAAAGGATTACTAAAAGCAGCGTATTACGATCCAAACCCAGTTGTGATTTTGGAACATAAAGGTTTGTATTGGAGTAAGGTGAAAGGTACTGATGCGGCACGAGTGAACGAACCAAGCGAAGATTATATTTTACCTTTTGGAAAAGCGAATGTGGTGCAAGAAATTTGGGAGCAAGAAACGGAAGAAACAATTTCGGTAATTACCTACGGAATGGGAGTGCATTGGGCTTTGAATGCCTCTGCTGAAATTCTTCGACAATCTCAGAATGATAAGCAACGAATTGAAATTATCGATTTACGAACATTATATCCACTGGACGAAGAAACCATTTTTAAATCGGTTAAGAAAACAAAAAAATGTTTGGTTGTGACTGAAGAACCTACCAATAATTCTTTTGCTAGAAGTTTGGCAGGATTGATTCAGGAAAAATGTTTCAAACATTTGGATGCACCTGTAATGGTAATCGGCTCCGAAAATATGCCAGCTATTCCGCTTAACAGCAACTTGGAATTTACTATGATTCCGAATGCAGATAAGGTCCGGTTAAAAATGGAGGAGCTTTTAAAATATTAAATAAAAAAACCACAACTCAGTTGTGGTTTTTTTATTATCGTATAAATAAGTTACTTTTTTTGAGGAGGATATTGTTCTAGAATTTTATCTACGAATTCTTTAATTCGGGCGTCTTTTTGTTCTACATCTTTGGTTAAGTTACCGCTTCCTTCACCTTGCCAAATTAGTTCTTTGGTTTTTGCATCTAATAAATCAATGAATAAAGATCCTTCGGGAGTGACATAAGTCGAAGAATAGCCCATTCCAAAACCTGGACCCCATCCCCATCCCCATCCAAAACCAGAATTGTTATAAACATCAACGCGTTGGTTTTCTTTAGTGAAAATACTGACCAATAAATCGGGTGTATCGCTTTTAGAAAAACCTTTTAAGGCGAGCGCCTCGTCTATAGAATGTAAAATTCGTTTTTTATCTAAGTCGGAAATTTCAACTTTATCGACGGCACTTTTTAGAAAAGCGTAGGTTTTATAGCTGTCGAAATTTGCTTTTTTATCGTAATCGACATTTACCCTAACCGAACTACAGGAAGTTACGATTAAAAGTAAAAATAGAGGAACTAGTTTTATTGCTTTCATAATTAGAGAGTTGATGAAATTAAACAAATATTATTTCATCTCAAATTTAATAAAAAATCAGTTGTAACTACTTTTTGTATTCTTAATTAACATTTTATTCATGAGTTTTAACACTAATTAACAAGGGTGTGTTGTTTAAATCAATTTTTTGCTGAAAGTAATATTTTACTTTAAATTATATTCTGCACTTTTTCTGTCAAATTCTTTCAGCTTTTTTTGTTGTTTTATAAAAAAGTAGTACTTTTGCAATCCTTTTGGCGAAGAAGAGTTTCCATTAGGAATCAACTATTTATGTAAAACACTGCTGCGTTATCTACCGCATTAAGAAACTCGAGAGGCACGGCATACAAATTTTTTATCAGCATGTCTGAATTAAACAAAGAACAACAAGCATTTTTAACTGAATTTAATTGGCACAATTACGCAGAAGGAATTGATGCAGTAGATCAAAAAAACTTGCAAGAATTTGAAGATTTAGTATCAAAAACTTTTATTGATACTGATCAAGAAGAAGTAGTAGAAGGTGTAGTAGTAAGAATTACTGATCGTGATGCTATCGTTGACATCAACGCAAAATCGGAAGGTGTTATTTCATTAAACGAATTCCGTTACAACCCAAACTTAAAAGTGGGTGACAAAGTAGAAGTATTAATTGACATCCGTGAGGATAAAACAGGTCAATTGGTATTATCTCACAGAAAAGCTAGAACAATTAAATCTTGGGATAGAGTTATTTCTGCAAATGAAACTGGTGAAATCGTTCAAGGTTTTGTTAAATGTAGAACTAAAGGTGGTATGATTGTAGATGTTTTCGGAATTGAAGCATTCTTACCAGGTTCACAAATAGATGTGAAACCAATCCGTGACTACGATGTATATGTGAACAAAATGATGGAATTTAAAGTTGTGAAAATCAACCACGAATTCAAAAATGTTGTGGTATCTCACAAAGCGCTTATTGAAGCAGATATCGAAGTACAGAAAAAAGAAATTATTGGTCAATTAGAAAAAGGACAAGTATTAGAAGGTGTTGTAAAAAACATTACTTCTTATGGTGTGTTTATTGACTTAGGTGGTGTAGATGGATTAATCCACATTACTGACCTTTCTTGGTCAAGAATCAATCACCCAAGTGAAGTTCTTGAATTAGACCAAAAATTAAATGTTGTTATTCTTGATTTTGATGATGAGAAAACAAGAATCCAATTAGGTTTAAAACAATTAAACGCGCACCCATGGGATGCTCTTGGAACTGAACTTAAAGTTGGTGACAAAGTGAAAGGTAAAGTAGTAGTTATTGCTGATTACGGTGCTTTCATTGAAGTTGCTGAAGGTGTAGAAGGATTAATTCACGTTTCTGAAATGTCTTGGTCTACTCATTTAAGAAGTGCTCAAGATTTTGTTAAAGTTGGTGATGTAGTTGAAGCTGTTGTTTTAACTTTAGATAGAGACGAAAGAAAAATGTCTTTAGGTATCAAACAATTAACTCAAGATCCTTGGACAGATATTACTGCTAAATACCCAATAGCTTCTAAACATACAGGAATCGTTAGAAACTTTACTAACTTTGGTATCTTCGTAGAATTAGAAGAAGGTATTGATGGTTTAGTTTACATTTCTGATTTATCTTGGACTAAAAAAATCAAACATCCATCAGAATTTATTAACGTTGGAGACAAGTTAGAAGTTGTAGTATTAGAATTAGATGTTGAAGGTCGTAAATTATCTTTAGGTCACAAACAAACTACTGCTAATCCTTGGGACAAACATGAAGCTGCTTTCGCTGTTGGAACAATCCACAACGGAACAATTGCTGAAATCGTTGACAAAGGTGCTACTGTAGATTTTGGAGATGATGTAGTTGCATTTATTCCAACGCGTCACTTAGAAAAAGAAGACGGTAAAAAATTGAAAAAAGGCGATGTAGCTGATTTCAAAGTTATCGAGTTCAATAAAGAATTCAAAAGAGTAGTTGCATCGCACACTGCAATCTTTAGAGAAGAAGAAGAGAAAAATGTTAAAGCTGCTACAGAATCTGTTGCTGCTGCTAACAGTAATAATCAAGCTTCAACTTTAGGAGATAACAATGATATTCTTGCTGAATTAAAAGCTAAAATGGAAAAAGGAGGTAAATAATCTCTTATTTTAATTATATTTTAAAAGCGTTACTTCGGTAACGCTTTTTTTATGAATTGAGATTGAAAACCACAAAAAAACACTCCAGTACTGGAGTGTTTTTTTTATAAATATTCTTTGATTTTTTATCTTAATTGAGCTCCTAATTCACTTTCAAAATTAGTCTGTAATTTGCTCATAATATTATCAATCTGCGTATCGGTTAGAGTTTTAGTTGTATCTTGAATAGTAAAACTTACCGCATACGATTTTTTGCCTTCCGGCAGATTCTTGCCTTCATATACATCAAATAAGTTGATGTTTTTAAGAAGTGATTTTTCTGTTTGAATTGCAATTTTATAGATTGATTCAAAATCTACATTTGTGTCAACTAATAACGCAAAGTCCCTTCTTACCTCAGGATATTTAGGGATAGGAGTGAATTTAATTTTATTGGATATTACTTTTAAGATTAAATCCCATTGGAATTCAGCATAAAAAACTTCCTGTTTGATGTCAAAATGTTTGGTAATCGATTTTTTTACCGTTCCCATTTCAACCAAAATATCTTTGCCTAATGCAAATCCAATTCCTTCAGCAAAAACATCACTTGAAACAGGAGTGTTTTGAATTGAATCAATTCCTAATCGAGATAAAATAGTGGATACATATCCTTTAAATAAAAAGAAATCAGATGGTTTTTGTGCGTTAGTCCAAGTTTCTTCAGTTCGGTTTCCAGTAGTAAATAATGTAAGGTGTTTCTTTTCACTATAGCCATTAACTAAATTGCGGTAGCTTTTTCCAAATTCAAATAATTTTAAATCACTACTTTTTCTGTTGATGTTATACGAAATAGCTTCAAGTCCAGAAAATAACATCGATTGTCTCATAGTAGATAAATCGTTACTTAGCGGATTAAGTATCGTAACATTATGCTCTTCTTTTAACTGCTCGGACAATTTTATATATTCAGGAGTGGTTAACGAATTGGCCATCATTTCATGAAATCCTAGTGAATTCAATTGGTTGGCAATAACATTTTGCACTTTGTAATCCTCCGTTCTAGGAGAATTAGATATGGTTGCAGTTAATTTATCTGGAATATGAATGTTATTGTATCCATAAACTCTTAGAATTTCTTCAATAACATCTACTTCTCTTTGAACATCCACGCGGTAGGCCGGAATTTGTAAACCAAGACCTGCATCAGAAGTGCTATTTACTTTAATATCTAAAGTAGAAACAATCTTTTTGATGGTTTCTTTTGGTAATTCTTGACCTATTAATTTGAATGTTTTTTCGTAATTTAAGAAAACTGAAAAACCTTCCAGTTTTTTTGGATATATATCAACAACATCAGAAGTAATTTCACCACCTGCAACTTCAAGTATTAATAAGGCCGCACGCTTAAGTGCATATTCTGTAATTTCTGGATCTATTCCTCTTTCAAAACGGAACGATGCATCGGTGCTTAAACCGTGTCTTTTGGCTGTTTTTCTAATTGCCACCGGATTGAAATACGCACTTTCCAAAAAGATAGCTGTTGTGCTTTCAGATACTCCCGAATTTTTTCCGCCAAAAACACCCGCAATACATAAAGGTTCGTTTTCATCGCAAATCATGATGTCTTCTTCATGAAGCGTACGTTCAATTCCGTCAAGAGTTATGAATTTTGTTCCTGTAGCAACGGTTTTCACATTTATTTTTCCGGTAATTTGGGATGCATCAAATGCATGAAGCGGTTGACCTAATTCGTGTAACACATAATTAGTCACATCGATTACATTATTTTTTGGAGTAAGTCCAATTGCTTTCAATCTATTTTGTAACCAACTTGGAGATTCTTTAATTGTAATTCCAGAAATGGTAACTCCACAATAGTGTGGCACCAGTTTTGAATCGGCTACATTTACATCAATCTTAAGTGTTCTTTTGTCTATTTTAAATGAAGAAACTGAAGGAGTAATTAATTCTAAAGATGCATTTCTTTGAAGCAATCCGGCTCTTAGATCTCTAGCTACCCCCATGTGAGACATGGCATCGGCACGATTTGGAGTTAATCCTATTTCAAAAACTTCATCATTTTCAATATTAAAAACTTTAGCTGCAGGAGTTCCAGGAGCTAGTTTATCGTCTAATATCATAATTCCCTCGTGGCTTGTTCCAAGTCCTAGTTCATCTTCGGCACAAATCATTCCGTGACTTTCTTGTCCACGAATTTTTCCTTTTTTGATTTCAAATGCTTCGCCTTCTTTGTCAAATAGTTTGGTGCCAATTGTCGCAACAGGAACTTTTTGTCCTGCAGCCACATTGCTTGCGCCACAAACAATTTGAACAGGAGTTCCTGTTCCAAGATCTACGGTGGTTATTTTTAATCTATCTGCATCAGGGTGTTTTTCGCAAGTCAAAACATGACCAACGACAACGCCTTCTAATCCCCCTTTAACCGATTGGTATTTTTCAACCATTTCCACCTCAAGTCCTAAATCGGTAAGGATGTTTGAAACTTCTTCAGAAGGAGCATCTATTTTTAAAAATTGTTTTAACCAGTTGTATGAAATCTTCATTTGATTGATTGCTATTTTAGGCTTCAAAGATACATATTGTACCTTTTACATTAAAATATATTTTTCTATTTTTAAATACTAAAGTAAATTTTCGTCTACTAAATTTGGAAGGGTAACTTTTAACAAGGGTTGCGATTCCATCGCTCTTTTAATTGCAAAAATTGCTCCTTCATTTCGCGCCCAACTTCTTCTTGAAATTCCGTTGTTGACATCCCAAAACAGCATTGATTCCAATCGCTTGGAGGCTTCTTTCGTTCCGTCAAGTACCATACCGAAACCTCCGTTGATTACTTCGCCCCAGCCAACGCCACCGCCATTATGAATGGAAACCCAAGTTGCACCACGGAAGCTATCTCCAATAACATTTTGAATTGCCATATCGGCAGTAAAACGAGAACCATCATAAATGTTAGAAGTTTCTCTATAAGGAGAATCCGTTCCGGAAACATCATGGTGATCGCGACCCAAAATTACATAACCAATTTCACCTCGAGCAATAGCTTGATTAAATGCTTCAGCAATTTTCATTCTTCCTTCGGCATCGGCATACAGAATTCGAGCTTGCGATCCAACAACCAATTTATTTTCTTGAGCACCTTTAATCCATTGGATATTATCGGCCATTTGCTGTTGAATTTCTTCCGGTGAATTCTGCATCATTGCCTCTAATACATCACAAGCAATTTGATCGGTTTTAGCTAAATCATCTGGATTTCCAGTTGCACAAACCCATCTAAAAGGACCAAATCCATAGTCAAAACACATTGGCCCCATAATGTCTTGAACATAACTGTTGTATTTAAAATCGATGTGGTTTTCTGCAAAAACATCAGCTCCAGCTCTTGATGCTTCTAATAAAAAGGCATTTCCATAATCAAAGAAATAGGTCCCTTTTGCCGTGTGCTTATTGATTGCTGCTGCATGACGACGCAAGGTTTTTTGAACTTCCTCTTTGAATTTTTCTGGATTATTAGCCATTAATTCATTCGATTCCTCGAAACTATATCCCATTGGATAATAACCACCAGCCCAAGGATTATGAAGGGATGTTTGATCGGAACCCAAATCTATAGTTACATTTTCTTGATCTAATCGTTCCCATACATCCACCACATTTCCTAAATAGGCAATCGAAACAACTTCTTTATTTTCTAATGCTGTTTTAACTCTCGGAACCAACTTTTCAATATCATCAATAATTTCGTTTATCCAACCTTGTGAATGTCTAATATGAGTAATCTTCGGATTCACTTCGGCACAAATGGTTACACAACCTGCAATGTTTCCGGCTTTAGGTTGCGCCCCCGACATTCCACCTAAACCGGATGTTACAAATAAGCCACCTTTAGGTGATTTTTTAATTTTTCTAAAACCGTTTAATACGGTAATGGTAGTTCCGTGAACAATTCCTTGCGGACCGATATACATATAACTTCCAGCGGTCATTTGGCCATACTGAGAAACCCCTAAAGCATTCATTTTTTCCCAATCGTCTGGCTTGGAATAATTCGGAATCACCATGCCGTTTGTAACAACTACTCTTGGAGCCTCTTTGTGTGAAGGAAACAATCCCATTGGATGCCCAGAATACATGACCAAAGTTTGTTCGTCGGTCATTTCGGCTAAATAGCTCATGGTTAATCGGTATTGTGCCCAGTTTTGGAAAACCGCGCCATTTCCACCATAGGTAATTAATTCATGTGGATGTTGTGCTACAGCATGATCCAAGTTGTTTTGAATCATTAACATGATGGCTTTTGCTTGCTCACTTTTTCCAGGATATTCAGAAATAGGACGCGCAAATATTTTATAATCTGGTCGATAACGATACATGTAAATGCGTCCGTAGGTTTCTAATTCTTGTTTGAATTCAGGTAATAAAGTGGCATGATATTTAGCATCAAAATAACGCAAGGCATTTTTTAAAGCTAGTTTTATTTCTTCGGCAGAAAGAATCTCTTTTCGCTTAGGGGCATGATTTATTTCTGTTTCATAAGGTTTTACATTCGGTAATTCGGATGGAATTCCTTGTAGTATTTCTTCTTTGAAAGTCATATTTTGAGCTTGTTGTTTTCTTATTTTCTAATAATAGTTCCCGTTTTTTTGTCGAATCCGTAGGGACAATGACGACAGCCACTTCGGCAGCAATGGCCTCGCTTTAAATGGTATTTTTCAGTAAATACTTTATAGCCTTCTGGTGCAAGATAATAATCTTCGCCTTCAATTAGTTTAACTTCTTCTTTGTCTTCCTTCATAGCTACAAATTTAGTAACTTAGAAATACTATTTTGCATTTCTAATTAATAATTTTTTGTATTAAAATTACTATAAATTCTATTCAAATAGGCCTAACGATTCGTAACTTTGTAAAAATTAAATGAATTGGAAGTTTTAACCCAAGAAATACAAGTTGACAATGCTTCGGTAAAGGTATTTATCCGTCGTGAAGATTTGATTCATCCTTTTGTTTCTGGAAATAAATTTCGAAAATTAAAATACAATTTGCTTCAAGCAAAAAAAGAAAATCAGCACACGCTGCTTACTTTTGGCGGAGCTTATTCCAATCATATTGCGGCGACAGCATTTGCTGGAAAAGAACACGGATTTCAAACCGTTGGTGTGATTCGAGGGGAGGAATTGGAAGCTAAAATAGATGAAAATCCAACATTGCAGTTTGCTCAAGATTGTGGTATGAAATTTGAGTTTGTTTCAAGAGACACTTATCGACTAAAAGATACCGCCAATTTCGTTGAAAAATTAAGAGAAAAACACGGATCCTTTTATTTGGTTCCGGAGGGCGGAACAAATGAATTTGCCGTGAATGGATGCGAAGAAATTTTAAACAAAGCAGATGAGGATTATGATTTTATTTGTTGTGCAGTAGGCACGGGAGGCACCATTTCGGGATTGATAAATGGCAGTTTTGAAGGACAAAAAGTTTTAGGATTTCCGGCGTTAAAAGGAGATTTTTTACAAAAAGATATTCGTAATTTTGCCAAAAATAATAATTTCAGTTTACTAAATGAGTATCATTTTGGTGGATACGGAAAAGTAACAAGCGAACTTATTGAATTTATTAATTCGTTTTACAAAAAAAATAAAATTCCGTTGGATCCCATTTATACTGGAAAGATGGTTTTTGGCGTTATCGATTTAATAAAAAAGAATTATTTTCCAAAAAACGCTAAAATTCTTCTTATTCATACCGGAGGATTGCAAGGAGTGGCAGGAATGAATTTACAATTGAAAAACAAGAAATTACAAACAATACAATTTGATGATTAAGAAAATAGTTTTTGGTTTGACTCTAATTATAGCTACAGCTTGTGGCTCTAATCGCCCTGTTATTGCCTATACAAAAAGTAAAAAAAAGCCAGCCAAATCGGCTGCAAAAACGGTTGTTAAGCCTGCACAACCTGTTGCTGAAACTAAACCGCAACCTGTAAATACTGTAGAAACACCAATTGAAAATTCTACTAAAACAGCTAATTCTACCGAAGTTCTTGCTGCTACAACTAGGGTAAAAGTTACCACGGCAATGGTTTTAGAATATATTGAAAAATATAAAGAAATTGCAAAGAAAGACATGATTGATTATGGTATTCCGGCAAGTATCACTTTAGGGCAAGGAATCCTAGAATCTGGTGCGGGTACAGGACCATTGAGCATCCAAGCAAATAACCATTTTGGAATAAAATGTCATAAAGAATGGAACGGGCCAAGTGTAAATTATGACGATGATACCGAACAAGAGTGTTTTAGAAAATACTCTGAACCTAATGAATCGTACCGTGATCATTCCTTGTTTTTGACTTCTAGAGAACGGTATTCAAAATTGTTTAAATTAGAAAAAGACGATTATAAATCTTGGGCACAAGGGTTGAAAGATGCCGGTTATGCGACCGATGTTGCGTATCCAACCAAGCTAATTGGATTAATTGAACGCTATCAATTGCAAAAATACGACGCCGAAGTATTAGGAAAAGAATATGTTCCTATGGTAGTTACTTCGAATGAAAATAAACCTTCTGTAGCTGAACCCTCTTCAGATTTGCACGAAGTGATAAAAGGAGATACTTTGTATTCTATTTCAAAAAAATATAATATCTCTGTAGAGGATTTGAAAAGGAAAAATAATATTCCAGATTTCGGAATAACTATTGGCCAAAAATTAATAGTAAAATAAAACTTCAGCATACCAATTATATGTTATACCAAAGAAGTAGTCAGTTGTTTGCTGATGCCGAAAAAGTAATTCCTGGTGGAGTAAACTCACCGGTTAGAGCGTTTAAAGGAGTGGGTGGATCCCCTATTTTTGTAAAAAGTGCAAAGGGAGCTTATTTATTTGACGAAGACGGAAATAAATTAATCGATTACATCAATTCTTGGGGGCCTATGATTTTAGGTCATGCTTACCAACCTGTAATTGAAGCTATAACTGAAAGAGCAAAAAGCGGAACATCCTTTGGAATGCCCACTGAATTAGAAACCCAAATTGCACAATTGGCGGTTTCTATGGTTCCAAATATTGATAAAATACGCTTTGTGAATTCGGGTACCGAGGCTTGTATGAGCGCGATTCGTTTGGCTCGCGGTTTTACAAATAGAAACAAAATAATAAAATTTGCTGGCTGTTACCACGGTCATTCCGACTCATTTTTAATTCAGGCGGGAAGTGGAGCAAGTACATTTGGAACTCCAAATAGTCCAGGTGTTACTCCCGGGACAGCACAAGATACTTTGTTGGCAAATTACAATGATTTAGATAGCATTCGAAATTTATTTGAAGTAAATAAAAACCAAATTGCAGCCTTAATTGTGGAGCCCGTTGCCGGAAACATGGGTTGTGTGCCACCGTTACCTGGATTTTTAGAAGGATTAAGAGCGCTATGTACAGAAAATAATTCATTGTTGATTTTTGATGAGGTGATGACTGGCTTCCGATTGGCAAAAGGTGGCGTTCAAGAATTATATAATATCAAGGCTGATATTGTTTGTTTCGGGAAAGTAATTGGAGGTGGTTTGCCTGTGGGTGCTTTTGCTGCAAGAAACGAAATCATGAACTATTTAGCTCCAGTTGGTCCTGTGTATCAAGCGGGAACTTTATCTGGAAATCCGTTGGCTATGGCTGCCGGATTAGCTATGTTACAAGCTATTAATACTGAGGCTAATTTATTTCAAAATTTAGATAAAAAGACGGCCTACTTAGAGGCTGGAATACATAAAGTACTAACTCAAAACGGAGTTGTTTATACCATCAATAGAGTTGGATCTATGATTTCAGTGCATTTTGATGCGAGTCCAGTGGTAGATTTTCAAACAGCTAAAAATGGCGATAATGAAACCTTCAAGAAGTTTTTTCATGGCTTGCTAAAAGAGGGCGTTTACATTGCGCCTTCTGCCTATGAAACTTGGTTTATTACTGATGCGTTAACTTATGAAGATTTAGATTTTACTATTAATGCTATAGATAAAGTTTCGAAGACTTTTTAATCAACTTTATTTAGCTATAATTTAGATTTCAGCCATAAATTGACATAGGTTTTGTTTTTATCGTATTGGGCAGCTTGTTTTTCAATATTGAAATATCTTTTTTCTCGCGGATCATTGCCAACACCGGCAAGATAAGCCCAGTTGCCCCAATTACTGCATACATCATAATCGATTAATTGTTGCTCAAAATAGGCGGCACCTAACCTCCAATCTAGTTTTAAATCGTTACACAAATAGCTGGCAACATTTTGACGCCCACGATTACTCATAAAACCCGTTAGTTTTAATTCGATCATGTTGGCATCAACAAAATCAACACCGGTTTCGCCGTTAATCCAAGCTTCCATATTTATAGAATTTGTATCGTTTATTTGAATTTCATTCGTTTTTATTCCCGATTGGAGAAACAGTTTAGCATTGTATTTCTTCATGATAAATCTAAAATAATCACGCCATATCAATTCGAAAACCAACCAATAAGTGGATTCATTTGATCCAAATTTTTGTTCGTATTTTTTTAATTCCTGATAGATGAATCGGGGTGAAATACATCCCAAAGCGAGCCATGCCGAAAATTTAGAAGAATAAACAGCACCTATCAATCCGTTGCGTGTTTCTTTGTATGTTGAAATAGAACCCGTACCTTCAAAATAATGATTTAGTCGTTTTAATGCTTCATTTTCGCCTCCTTTAAAAACGATTGCCGCTCTTGAATCTATGGATTGAAAAGATAAACCTAATTCCTCAATTGATGGAATTACAATAGGCTCAATTTGAGGAGATTTTATCTTGATTGGCGTTTCAAATGCAGGTCTTATTTGGGCTTCTTTTTCGGTTTGCTTTCTGAAGTTTGTAAAAACATCAGGAATATTTTTTATGGAAAAGGGTAGGTCTTCAGCATGATATAAAGTACTGGTGCTAAAGGTTTCTAATTCACATTTTATTTTAAACAATGCCTCTTGAACTAGAGCCTCCGTTCTTTTTTCTTCAAATGCTACTTCTCTTTTTGCAACTACCTTGTTGGCATTATACTGCTTAACTATTTTTGGGATTTCTTCTTCTGGCTTTCCTTTTACAATAATAAGTCCTGAACCTAATGCTCTCAGGTTTTTATCTAAATCTTGGATGGATTCTAATAAAAATGTAGCTCTATAACTTCCGGTTTTTTGAAAACCAAAATCGGATTTTCCAAAATGCGATTCATCAAAACAATATACAGGAATAATTTGATCGCTTTGTGCAATTGCTTTAACAAGCGTTTCGTTATCGTTTAACCTTAAATCGGTTTTAAACCAAACTACCGTAATTTTCATAAATAATTGATGTTTTTTAAATAATAATCGGCTTGAAGTAGTAACGCCTCTTTATCCTCAGGTTTCATTTTGTTCCATACATTCAACATCATATTTATACGAGGATTGGAAGCTAACTTGCTTTTATTTCGATCGTAAAAATTCCAATATAAACTATTGAAAGGGCAGGCTTTATCGCCTACTTTTAATTTGTTATTATACTGGCAAGAGCCACAGTAAGAGCTCATTTTATCAATATAGGATGCCGAACTCACATAAGGTTTGGTGCCTACAATTCCGCCATCAGCAAATTGACTCATTCCGCGAGTATTTGTTATTTCTACCCATTCAAAAGCATCCATGTAAATACCAAGATACCAAGCATCAATTTCATCAGGATGAACGCCAGCCAAAAGAGCAAAGTTTCCGGTTATCATTAAGCGTTGAATATGGTGCGCGTAGCCATACTCTAAAGATTGATTTATCGCATCCTTCAAACAACTCATTTTGGTTTCACCTGTCCAAAACCAGGTTGGCAATGGCGCTGTATTATCGAAGTAATTTAAGGTAGCATAATTGGGCATTTGTTTCCAATAAATTCCACGCATGTATTCCCTCCAGCCAATGATTTGTCTTACAAACCCTTCCAGTTGATGGTATTCAATTTCGTGTGAACGCTTTTCCCATTCAGCGGTAACCCGTTCAATAACTTCTTTTGGAGAAATCAATTTTATATTCATAGAAAACGAAATGCGCGAATGATACAACGACCATTCATTGGGCATCATTGCATCTTGATAACTACCAAATAGGGGTAAACATTCTGTAGCAAAATAGTCTAATAATTCAAGCGATTGAGTCCTATTTATTGGCCAAATAAATTGTTTTGTATTAATGTTACCAATAGTTTTAATCGTTGTTTTCTTAATTTCATCGTAAATTGAACTTACCTCATTTTCAAAAACTAAAGGGAAAATAGGTTTGTGACCCTTGGGTAACTTCTTTCTGTTATCTAGATCATAATTCCATTTTCCAGTGAGAGGTTTGTCACCTTCCATTAATACAGCGTGCTTTTTTCGCATATGTCTATAAAAGCTTTCCATTAAATAGGTTTTCTTTCCTTCAAAGAAATCACCTAATTCATTTCTGCTTGAAAAAAAATGTTCCGAGTCTACAGTAGCACTTGAAATTGTAATCGATTCACATAGTTTTTTTAATTGGATATCTAATCGGTATTCATCTGGTAATTGATATTCAAAGTGCGTAAACTGTTGTTCTGAAATAAGTTTTTCTATGTTTTTGTCAAATGATTGAAGATTAGTTGGATCGTTTAATTGAAGGTAAATCAGTTGGTGTCCATTTGATTTTAATTGGGAAGCAAAATCGCGCATGGCTGCAAAAATTCCGACTACTTTTTGAATGTGGTGCTGCGCATAATCTGTTTCAGTTCGAACTTCCATCATGACATAGGTAACCGATTCCTCAACAGAATTGAACCAAGAGTGATTGGAATTTAATTGATCTCCTAAAATTAATCGTAAAGTTTTCTTCATTATTTATTCATTCTGCATTTATCACTACAATATTTTACTTCCTCCCAAACTTTTTCCCATTTCTTTCGCCAGGAAAAGGGCTTGTAGCAAACGAGGCATATTTTATTGGGTAGATTTTGTTTTTTTACTCCTCGCATTATTAATTTTGAATAATTTAATTTGTTAAATACCGATCTAAACTATTGAACTTACTTCTTTATTTGGTTTTGCATAACTTAATCGATCTAATTGAACTGTTTTGTGATAGCTGTCAAGTCCAGAACAGGTAATAGTGTTAGCTTTTTCGATGTCTACAAAACCATCTTTTGAGAGGCAATTATCAGGAATATAAATATGTTTTATTTCGCCAATAATCAAAGTGGTATTGTTGATAGTAAGATCTATTCTTTCTTTGAATTCTATTCCTAATTGTATTTTGCTTTCTGCAACATAGGGTGCGAAAAAAGCATCTTTGTATTCCGGTGTTAATCCTGTTATTTCAAATTCTGAAATTTCTTTGTCATAACGTGCCGAAGTTTGATGCGCTTGCTTATATATGGTTTCGTTTACATGGTTTATGGTGTAAAAACCAGTTTCGATAATATTCGAATAAGTATTTCGTTCAGGTGGTGAAGGGCGAAAAATCAAACCAATTAAAGGAGGATTGGCACCCACATGAAAAATCGAACTGAAAAGGGCTAAGTTTGTATTTCTTTTACTATCGGAGGTTCCTACAAGTGCAAGACTTTTAAATCCGCCCAAGCTATTTATTAAATGTGCTCTTTCGTGTTTTTCTAAATCTATTAAGGCTTCCGATGTAAAATGTTTCATCATTAGTTTGGGTATATTTAACTCAATTTATCAATCGAAACCCACTTTTTGTCACTATTCAATTTGAAAGTACCAATATGTTCTTTGTTCCATTCTAAAGGAGAAATCAGAGATAAGAAATTTATTCCATCTTCGCCTCGGTACAGATGGTATATTTCTCCAATTACGGGCTCAAAAGAAAAATTAGAATTATACACCAATTCGTTGTTTTCAAATTCTACTAATAATTTTTCATATTCCTGTCTCAGTTCGTAAAATTTATTTTCAAATTCTTTATTTACAGCACTAAT
>CAMCBB010000020.1 GCA_945872875.1 Flavobacterium psychrophilum | reverse complement strand
GTTTGAACAATTGGATGTAAATTACCTAACATAACCACATCGGCATCTTTATAATCTTGAGGTACTACTGGATTAAAATCTGCTAATACATTAAGTTCTGTAATTAAAGTATCTCGAGAGTTTAAATCGTTATGGTATTTACCGCTCCAAAAAAAAGTTTTTCCTCCTTTTACAACTTCAATTCCAGAAATATCGATGTTTCTTGAAGTTAAAAGATTTAAATATTCTTGAGGAAAATCTTCTCCAACCACCGATACAATTGCAGATTTTACATTAAAATGAGAGGCAGACAAACCTATATAGGTTGCAGCTCCGCCAAGTATTTTATCTGTTTTTCCAAAAGGGGTTTCGATAGCGTCAAAAGCAACGGTACCTACTATTAAAAGTTTGTTCATCGTTTTTTAAATTAAAAAGGCAAAGATAGGTTTTAGTTTAGAAGTTTAAAAGTATAAATATTAAAACTTAATTTAAAAAAGCCCTATAATTAATTAGTGTAAATAAAAAATACAAAATAACATTAATAGTTTATTAATCACTACATTTATATGAAATTCACACTTTTACAATATTTCTAATTTTTTTACTCGTTTTTGTGTAATAATTATAAATAATACTTCTCAATTAATACTAAACATTTGTAAAATGATACATCGAGGAGAAATAATTAAGAAAGCGGTTTATAAAAGTGGATTTTCAATAACAGAGTTGGCTAAAAGGCTAGGTAAAAGTAGAAGGTGGGTTTACCTCATGTTTGAAAATCCGAGCGTATCTTTAGATGTGGTTCTTGAATTAGAAAAAATCATTCATTATAATTTCAGTATAGAAATTAAAGAAATTAGACCTTCTATGTTGGGATTAATTGAACCTGCTACTTGCGGACAAAATGAAAAACAATCAAATGAGCATTGGAAAAATAAATACTTACGATTACTTGAGGAATATAACGAGCTGTTAAAGTCAAACAATTCTAATTAAATTACTTACAGCAACTTTTCTTCTTCATTTTCATAAAACACATCTACAGATAATTCACTTAATCCGGTAGCATAAACGGCAAGTTCATCACAACGCTCGTTTTGAGGGTGATTGTTGTGTCCTTTTATCCATTTAAAATCTACTTGGTGTTTTCGATATGATTTTAGAAATCGTTTCCACAAATCGGGATTTTTTCTATTGGCAAAACCTTTCTTTTCCCAACCAAGAACCCATTTTTTTTCTACAGAATCTACAACATACTTAGAGTCAGAAATTACCAATACTTTCATATTTGGATTTTTTAATTTTTCCAAACCTACAATTACGGCTAGCAATTCCATTCTATTATTTGTAGTTAATCTAAAACCTTCATAAAACTCTTTTTTGTGCGGAGTTCCAACCAATTCCATAACTACACCATAACCTCCGTTTCCTGGGTTTCCTTTGGCAGCACCATCTGTATATATGTGAACTTGATGAGACATAAAATTAGGTAGTTAGAAGTGATTCAATTACTTCTGGAAAGTATTGATGTTCAAGTAAATGAATTTTATGTGCAATAGCTTCAGCGGTATTGCAATCTTCAATTGAAACTGATTTTTGAAAAATAATGGCACCTTCATCGTAATTTTCATTTACATAATGAATGGTGATGCCCGTTTCTTTTTCTTTGTTTTCTAATATGGCTTGGTGCACATTCATTCCGTACATTCCTTTTCCTCCGTATTTTGGTAATAATGCAGGGTGTATATTAATGACTTTATTAGGAAAGACCTTAATGATTGATTCGGGAAACTTCCATAAAAAACCTGCTAATACAATTAAATCGGGAGCGTCATTTGTTACTTTATCTAAAACTTGCCCTTCATTAAATTCTGTTCTAGAAAAAACTTCTGTAGGTACATTTAAGTTATTAGCTCTTTCAATAACTTGGGCTATAGGATTATTTGTATATACTCTAACCACCTCAATTTTATTGTTTTCTTGACAATGTTTGATGATTTTTTCAGCATTTGTTCCAGAGCCCGAAGCAAACAATATTATTTTTTTCATTATATACACTTTCAGTAGTGCAAAAATACAGAAGTTTTATTTTAAATTAGTAGTATATTAATCTTAAATATTTTGATAATTCAATTATAATAAATGTATTAGGAAAAAAGAAATTTTATAATAAAACACAATAGATGAGTGGGTTTAATTTTATTTTTTTAATTTCGTACTTATTATTTATTAACTAAAAAGGTGGTTTTAAAATAAAGTTTTTTATTTTTGCCAACAATTTAAATTTTAAAATTAAAGATTATGTCAGACATTGCATCAAGAGTTAAAGCGATTATCGTAGACAAATTAGGCGTTGACGAGAATGAAGTTGTAACAGAAGCAAGCTTCACAAATGATTTAGGAGCTGATTCATTAGACACTGTGGAGCTTATCATGGAGTTCGAAAAAGAATTTGATATTCAAATTCCAGACGATCAAGCAGAAAATATTTCTACAGTAGGTCAAGCTATTTCATACATTGAAGAAGCAAAAAAATAATAACTCAAAAGCCCGTATGCATATAATGTATACGGGTTTTTATTATTATTAAAAAATTTAAACTAATTTTGATTGAATTTCAATCACACAATATTGAAATACCCTTGTCTCTTTAAGCTTAATGATAAAGAAAACGGGGTATTATTTATTTAAAATACTATTAAAAAAAATTATATGCAATTAAAGCGTGTTGTTGTAACTGGTCTTGGTGCGCTAACTCCAATTGGAAATTCCATTCAAGAATATTGGGATGGTTTAATTAATGGAAAAAGCGGCGCTGCTCCAATAACTTATTACGATACTGAAAAGCATAAGACCAAATTTGCTTGTGAAGTAAAAAACTTCAATATTGAAGATTACATGGATCGTAAAGAATCTCGCAGATTAGATAAATTTTCACACTATGCAATTGCATCAAGTGATGAAGCCATTAAAGACGCGGGAATCACACAGGATAATGTAAATAAAAATAGAGTTGGTGTAATTTGGGGCGCTGGAATTGGGGGATTAGAAACTTTTCAAGAAGAAGTTTTATACTATGCTAAAGGCGATGGAACTCCAAAGTTCAACCCGTTCTTTATTCCAAAAATGATTGCAGATATTGCTCCTGCACACATTTCTATGAGAAATGGATTTATGGGGCCAAATTATACAACAGTTTCTGCTTGTGCCTCCTCGGCAAATGCAATGATTGATGCTTTTAACTACATTCGATTAGGAATGTGTGATGTAATTATTACTGGAGGATCTGAAGCAGCGGTTACTATTGCTGGTATGGGTGGATTTAATTCTATGCACGCCTTGTCAACAAGAAATGAAAGTCCGGAAACGGCTTCTCGCCCATTCGATGCAACTCGTGATGGATTTGTTTTAGGAGAAGGTTCTGGTGCAATAGTTCTTGAAGAATACGAACATGCAAAAGCACGTGGAGCTAAAATATATTGTGAAATTGGCGGAGGCGGAATGTCTTCTGATGCATACCATTTAACTGCGCCACATCCTGAGGGAATTGGTGTAATTGCTGTAATGGAAAACACCCTAAGAGATGCAGGTATGGCTCCAGAACTTGTTGATCACATCAACACTCACGGAACTTCTACTCCACTTGGAGATGTGGCCGAATTGAAAGCTATTAGCCATGTATTTGGAGATCACGCAAAAAAAATCAATATTAATTCTACAAAATCCATGACTGGTCATTTACTTGGTGCTGCAGGTGCTGTTGAAGCTATTGCTGTAATTTTAGCAATGAAACATGGAATTGTGCCTCCTACAATTAATCATACTGTAGTAGATGAAAACATTGATCCATCTCTAAATTTAACACTTAATTCACCTCAAAAAAGAGAAATTAAAGTTGCCATGAGTAATACATTTGGATTTGGCGGACATAATGCATGTGTTTTATTTAAAAAATTAGAAGACTAAGATTTCATGCGATTTCTTCCCAAAATATTTTCTAAAAATTCCCGTCCTACAGCAGGCGGGAATTTTTTTGTTACCATCGAAAATATTATTGGATTCAAACCTCAAAACTTAAAATATTACCAAAAAGCTTTTACCCACCGTTCGTCAAACCTTATTGATGAAAAGGGTTTGCCAATAAACTACGAGCGTTTAGAATTTCTAGGAGACGCTATGCTAAGCTCTGTAATTGCTGCTCATTTATACAAACAAGTGCCTACTGGAGACGAGGGTTATTTAACTAAAATGCGTTCGAAAATTGTAAGTAGAGATCACTTAAACGAATTAGGACGAGATTTAAATCTAATCAAATTTGTAGAAAGTAAGGTGCCACCACAACACTTTGGAGAAAATATTCACGGCAACCTATTTGAGGCATTAGTAGGTGCAATTTTTTTAGATAAAGGATACTTAGGCTGTGAACAATTTATTCATAAACGAGTAATTATTCCGTATGTAGATATTGCACGATTGGAGGGAAAAGTTATTAGTTATAAAAGTTTGGTTATTGAATGGTGCCAAAAAGAAAAAAAACATTTTTATTACGATGTTTTTGAAGACAATGGAATTGATGGAGAACGTTTTTTTGGAGTGAAATTAAGTATCGATGAAAAAGTAGTAGCTAAATCGAGAGCAACCTCTAAAAAGAAAGCAGAAGAAATTGCTTCGAAAAGAGCCTATTTCGCATTTCAAAAAGAAATTAACTCTATTTGAAATAAATCAATAAAACTATAACGTTTTCGTTCATAAAATAACGTTAATCTAACATGGTATAAGGATTTTGAGTTTCTAATAACACTATATTTACAACTTATTTTGGCAACAAATGGCTGTTCATAAAATAAATATTGAAGATTTTGAAGAAGACGATTATTATGTAATTGCAATTCATACTTCATTAGAAGATTATCGATTGGCTTATTTTTTAAATAGGGAACTTGCTATCGGATTGGCTAAATGTAAATTGGATATCCCTTCACAAGTTAAAAAAGTAAAATCTTCATTTTCAAGATTTACTTTTGATGATGAACAAAAATTGATTCTTTGGGATTTAGTACAAAATAAAAATGTAGTAGAAACAAAGGAAATAGAAACAGAAATCGATTTATTTTCAAGTGCAAAAAGTACTTTTTCTACAGCAACCTATTTATTACCAGAGTATAAAAAAGTAGATTTCTTTATTAAAATTGAAAATGCAGAAAGCGAAATTGATTTAGATAAAGTAATTTCAAAAATAAGTAAAATTGACGCTATTAAACTAGTTTATAGTATAGCCAAAGAAAATATAAAATCAAAAAATAATTTAATTTTTTAAAAAGATGCCAACTAGAAAAAAGACTAAAATTGTAGCCACACTAGGTCCAGCTTGTAGTTCAAAAGAAGTGATTAAAGAAATGATTGATGCGGGAGTAAATGTATTTCGTATTAATTTTTCTCATGCCGATTATACTGATGTAAAAGAACGAATTGATATCATTCGGGAATTAAACCAAGAATGTGGGTATACAACTGCAATCTTAGCCGATTTACAAGGCCCTAAACTTCGTGTTGGGGTAATGAAAGAAGATGTTGTAGTGAATCCGGGTGACATCATTACTTTTCAAACTGCAGAAGATGTTCCTGGAACTAAAGATAGAGTTTACATGAACTACATAGAATTTCCAAGAGATGTAAAACCAGGAGAAAAAATACTTTTAGATGATGGAAAATTGATGTTTGAAGCACTTGAAACTAATGGTACTACCGAAGTAAAATGTAAAGTCATTCAAGGAGGTCCATTAAAATCTAAAAAAGGGGTTAACCTACCAAATACAAAGGTTTCTTTACCTGCTTTAACAAAAAAAGATGTTAAAGACGCACTATTTGCCATTGAGCAACAAGTAGATTGGATTGCGCTTTCATTTGTAAGAACACCAGCCGATTTAGAAGAATTACAAGATTTAATTGCTAAAAATTCTGATCATAAAATTCCAATTATTGCCAAAATTGAAAAACCAGAAGCAGTAGAAAATATTGATAAAATCGTTGCTTTTTGCGATGGTTTAATGGTGGCTCGCGGTGATCTTGGTGTAGAAATTCCAGCTCACGAAGTACCATTAATTCAAAAGAAATTAATTCATAGAGCTAAAACAGCAAGAATTCCGGTTATTGTGGCAACACAAATGATGGAAACTATGATAACCAGCTTAACTCCAACTCGTGCCGAAGTAAACGATGTGGCCAACTCGGTTATGGATGGAGCAGATGCAGTAATGCTTTCTGGAGAAACTTCGGTAGGAAACTATCCTGTTCAAGTTATTGAAAAAATGACTCAAATTATCGAAGCAGTTGAAGATTCACCTCTAATTACCGTACCTCAAAACCCACCTCATGTTAGAACAAAAAGATTTATTACAAAATCTATTTGTTACCATGCAGCTATAATGGCAAACGATATTAAAGCAAAAGCAATTTGTACATTAACAAATAGTGGGTACACTGCTTTTCAAATTTCTGCTTGGCGCCCATCGGCACATATTTTAGTCTACACATCAAATAAAAGAATATTAACTCAACTTAATCTGCTTTGGGGTGTAAATGCTTTCCTTTACGATAAATTTGTTAGCACAGATGATACAGTAGATGATATTAACCTGATTGCAAAAGAAAATGGTTATGTGAAAAAAGGTGACATTTTAATTAACCTCGCTGCAATGCCAGTAGTTGATAAAGGAATGGTAAATACCTTAAGAATTTCTGAAATTAGTTAAAAATTAAGAAATTATTTACCGCCGTATTTTATTTTTCTTAATACCCGCATTACTTCTTTGAAGTTAGTATAGGCCAAATTATTATTATATGATTTTATTAATGATTTGGCTTCTATTAATTTTTGTTTGGCATCATCAAATCCATTGAGATAACAAATCATAAAGGTTGAGGCTAAATTTTCTAGATCTATCTTTTCCCTATCCGAAAGCTCTAATCCTTTTGTCATTTTATTTAATAATGATAAATTTGAATTATAAATATGATGCAATACTTTTCTATTGTATTGTGGTGGTTCAAATAACATTTCTGCTTCTATTTTATAATAACCATTATCATAAAAGGAAATTTTTTGTTGCTCTAACGGATAATAACTTGTTTTATCATTTAGCCCAAGCGGAAGGTATTCGATTATAGTAAAAGTATTTTCGTTATAAAAAATTTCCACTTCATCTTGAGTCGAATAAAATAACTTTACTTGCTCATTAATTAACTCTATATCTACTCTGCTGAAGAATGTTTTATCTCGAACCTTTTTAGGAATTCCAGCCCAGCAAATCACAAACAATTCTTTGAATACCTTGTATTTAGAAAACATGTCTTTATGCCTATTCTGAACAAAATCAATAACGCCATCAAGTGTATACCCAATACTGTTGCGTGAATTGTTTTCAATGCTAATTACCGTTTCAACATTTTGTTTAGAATACGGTATTTTTTCTTCGGTTGGAATTGAGTTACTCCCTCTTCGAACAAAAACAGTTTGTGCCGGAATAGTGTATATATTTTTTTTGAAGGAAGAAGTTTTAGACTTAGGTTTGATAGTTACTAAACCAACTACTTTATCTTTTGGTAAATTAGGAAATGGCACATTTTCATATTGAATTTTGGGAGGATTTTCTAAATAGGCATTGACTAAATTTTGAATACGACTGTCGTCAAAAAAATCATCTCCAGTAATTTCATTATCTTGATCCTCAACCCCAACTACTATGTAGGAATTATTAAAAGGATTTGAATTAGACAATGCGCAAATGTGTTTTAAAAACTTAGCTTTGCCCTCTTTTAAATGTAAATTCAACTGCCTTTTTTTGTCATAAAAACTACACTCATCATTGTGAGCAAGTAGGTTTTTTATAAGAAGGCGTTTATTAAGCATTTTTTATGAAATCACTTTTAAGGAATTTTATTACCCATGCTTTCTGTCCAAATGGCAAACCAATCTATCGTATCTAAATCAAGTTCTACCGCTTTCATCAATGCCTGAATTCGAGCAATATTTACAGTTCCAGCAACTGGATGTATTTGAGAAGGATGTTTTAAAACCCAAGCTAATAAAATGGTATCCGAGCCTACGCCGTATTTATCTACCAAATTAACTAATAGTTTTTTCAGTCTTCTCGTTTGTTCAATGTCTTCTCTAAAAACGGTTCCAAGTGGGTTCCAAGACATTGGAGTAATACTGTGTAATTGCATATAATCTAAGCTTCCGTCTAACATGGCCTGATAATGCGTAGCTGAAAACTGAATTTGATTGAAACTTACTTCGGTTTTACTTCGAATTAAATCCGTTTGAGAAGAAGTAAAATTAGACAGTCCAAATGACTTAATTTTTCCCTGTTTATTTAATTGTTCAACTGCTTCTGCAATTTCATCGGCAACCATTAAAGGGCTTGGACGGTGCAACAATAAAACATCTAAATAATCAGTTTGAAGATTTATGAGTGAATTTTCTACCGACCAAATAATGTACTCTTTTGAGTAATCATAATGTTTTATAGTATTAGCTCTTCCATTTGTATGCTGTATTCCGCATTTGGAAATCAATTGTAGTCGATCTCTATTAATTTGGCTTTCGCCAAATGCTTTTCCAAATTGAGCTTCAGTAGTATAATCGCCATAGATATCGGCATGATCAAAAGTGGTAATTTCATTTTCAATGCAAATATTAATTAAATGCACCATCTCTTTAGTGCTCAATTTTTTGTCCCAAACACCCCAATTCATAGTTCCGGCAATAATGGGCGATAATGAAGTTTTCATGTGATTTTTATTAGAAAGTTTAAAATTACTAAAACAAAATCATAAATCATCCTTAAAAATCGGATCTAAAGGCAAGTTTTAACGCATTATTAACATTACCTTCCTGATAAAATTTTCATTTTTGAAATGTTAAAATTTTGAACCTTTAAAATACTATAAAAATAGAATTTATGGAAGAAAATGTTGCTGCTTTAGACATTAGAGCAATTAATGAAAAAATAGAAAGAGAAAGTGCGTTTATCGATTTACTTACCATGGAAATGAACAAAGTAATCGTTGGTCAGAAGCACATGGTGGAACGCTTATTAATTGGACTTTTAGGCCAAGGACACATCTTGCTTGAAGGAGTTCCTGGATTGGCAAAAACTTTAGCCATTAACACCTTATCGCAAGCAGTTCATGGAAGCTTTAGCAGAATTCAGTTTACTCCCGATTTATTGCCTGCCGATGTTATCGGAACCATGATTTACAACATTAAAGCAAATGAGTTTTCAATAAAAAAAGGGCCAATTTTTGCCAATTTCGTGCTTGCAGATGAGATCAATCGTGCTCCTGCCAAAGTCCAATCGGCTTTGTTAGAAGCCA
Organism: Flavobacterium psychrophilum; assembly: GCA_945872875.1. Classification (GTDB taxonomy): domain Bacteria; phylum Bacteroidota; class Bacteroidia; order Flavobacteriales; family Flavobacteriaceae; genus Flavobacterium; species Flavobacterium psychrophilum_N. The sequence goes on along the minus strand of CAMCBB010000020.1, from coordinate 10,765 downwards.
TGCAAGAAAAACAAGTTACTATTGGTGATACTACTTTTAAATTAGACAAACCATTTTTAGTACTTGCAACTCAAAATCCAATTGAGCAAGAAGGAACCTATCCTTTACCAGAAGCACAAGTGGATCGTTTTATGCTTAAAACCGTAATCGAATATCCAAAAATGGAAGAAGAACGCATGGTTATTCGTCAGAACTTAAAAGGGGCTTATGAAAAAGTAAATCAAGTTGTTTCTGTAGAACAAATCTTGTGTGCGCAAGAAGCCGTTCGTGAGGTATATATGGACGAAAAAATTGAAAAATACATCTTAGATATCATTTTTGCAACGCGTGCTCCAGAACAATATAAATTAGCTCATTTAAAACCATTAATTAGTTTCGGTGCTTCTCCTCGTGGAAGTATCAACTTGGCAACTGCCGCTAAATGTTATGCTTTTATTAAGCGTCGTGGCTATGTAATTCCAGAAGATGTTCGTGCTGTAGTTCATGATGTATTGCGTCACAGAATTGGAATAACTTATGAGGCGGAAGCCGAAAACATTACCTCTGTTGACATCATCAACAAAATCGTAAACGAAATAGAAGTTCCTTAATTATTGTTCAAAGTTTAATGTTTCAATTTTCAAATTATTTCTTTGGATCAAGAAACCTTAAACCTTAAACCTTAAACAAATAAATGGAAACGAAAGACCTCCTAAGTAAAGTCCGAAAAATTGAAATTAAAACCCGAAGATTGAGTGATCACATCTTTTCGGGCGAATACCATACATCGTTTAAGGGCCGTGGTATGACATTTTCTGAAGTAAGACAATACCAATATGGAGACGATATTCGTGCTATTGATTGGAATGTTACTGCACGATATAATGAAGCGCATGTAAAAGTTTTTGAAGAAGAGCGTGAACTTACCATGATGCTTATGGTTGATATTTCGGGGTCGGAAAGTTTCGGTACAAAAAATCAACTAAAAAGCGAAATTGTTACTGAAATTGCTGCAACTATGGCATTTTCGGCAACTCAAAATAATGATAAAATTGGCTTGATTTTGTTTTCTGATGGCATTGAATTGTATATTCCGCCAAAAAAGGGAAAATCCCATGTGTTGCGAATCATCCGTGAATTGATTGAATTCCAACCGAAAAGCAAGAAAACCGATTTATCACAAGCCCTTAAATTTTTATCGGCAACGCAAAAGAAAAAAGCCATTGTATTTCTGATTTCCGATTTTATGGTGGAAGAAGATTACGAGAAAACATTGAAAATTGCAGGTAAAAAACATGACATCACCGGAATTCGCGTGTATGATATTCGTGAAGAAAAAATGCCAAACATTGGAATTGTAGAAATGGAAGATGCCGAGTCGGGTGAGATTATTGTAGTAGATACGAGTTCAAACAGTGTTCGAATGAACTATGAAAAAAACTACCACGACAAAGTAAACTATTTCAAAGAAATATTTTCAAAATGTGGATCGGGTAGTGTAAATACTCGTGTAGACGAAAGTTATGTAACCAAATTATTAGGTTATTTTAAATCGAGATAATAGAATGAGATTAAAATTATACATAATATTTTTTCTAATCACTTCATCACTTTTTGCTCAAAAAGTCACGACTTCTATTGACACAACTCGAAATAAAATTGGAGCCGAATTTAAAATAACTTTGAAAACTTCAGTTACCAATAAAGACAAAGTAGTTTTCCCGAAAGCAAAAAACTTTGGTGCATTAGAAGTAATCAATTCCTATAAAATCGACACGGTAAAAACCAACGATAAATGGGAATTAATTAAACAATATGGGGTAACTCAATTTGACACTGGAAGATTTACGATTCCAAGAATAGCTGTTCTTATTAATGGGAAACCATCCTTTTCGGATAGTTTAAAAGTGGAAGTTTTTAATGTAAAAGTAGATACATTAAAACAAAAAATGTATGACATTAAAGATGTTGCACAAGTTCAATCATATAGCAATTGGTGGAAATACCTGTTAGTGATTTTACTATTAGTTGGTATTGCAGCCTTGGCCTATTGGTTAATCAAAAAATACCAAAACCGACCACAAGAGGAAGAACCAATTTATACCTCCCCAATTGAAAAAGCAACTTCGCTCTTACAACAATTAGAAACCAAAGAACTCTGGCAAAAAGGTGAAGTAAAAGGCTATTACTCAGAGCTTACAGATATTGTTCGAAATTATATTGAAGAGGAAATCGAAATTCCGGCGATGGAAAGCACCACTTCCGAACTTATTACCGAATTGAGAAGAGTGGCAAATCAGAAGAAATTAAAATTATCAAAAGAAACTTTAGTGAATCTAGAAAAGGTTTTGATGCAAGCCGATTTAGTAAAATTTGCAAAAGTAAAACCATTAGATTTTGAAATTGAAGAAGATAAAAAACGAATTTCTAGTACAATAGTTACTATTCATAATTCAATTCCAACCGTTGTAGAAGAAACCGATGAGCTTGAAGCTTGGAATGAACAACAAAGAGAATTAGCTCGAATTCAAAAATTGAAAAAACAAAAGCAAGTTCGAATAATTACTACCATTTGTGTATTAGTTACTGTAATTATAATCTCATTATTGACTTTGATTTATATCAAAGGTTGGGATTATGTTAAAGACAATATTATTGGTCACCCAACCAAAGAGTTAGTTGAAGGAGAATGGATTTATAGTGAATATGGAAATCCAGGCGTGAAAATTGAAACTCCAAAGGTTTTAAAACGAATGGATGCTTCTAAAATGTTACCTAAAGAAACCTATGCTGTATTAAAAGAAATGCAAATGTTTGGCTACGGCAGCATGTTTGAATCATTCAATATTGTGGTTTCTACTGCTAAATTCAAACAAGAAACCGAAGTAAATTTTGACACCGTTCTTGAAGGAAATACCAAGTCTTGGGAGGCAATGGGTGCGCAAAACATTCTTTTCAAACAAGAAGAATTTAATACAGATAAAGGGATTTCGGGAGTAAAAGCCTACGGAACAATGGTAATGCTGGATAAAGTTCAAAATAAAAGCCAGAAGTTATATTACGAAATCTTGTTGTTTAAACAAGATGGAGGTTTACAACAAATTGTTGTTTCTTACAAAGAAGGAGACGAATACGGTAAACTTATTTTGGACCGTATTATCAATTCGGCAGAACTAAAAAATGACAGCGAATAATGGATAAAGTTACTTTTTTAAATCCGGAGTTTTTTTGGTTATTTTTAGTAATTCCAATTGCAATAGCCTGGCTATTCTTTAAACGCAAGCAACAATCGGCGACATTAAAAATAAGTTCAATAGGTGGTTTTAAATCTTCAAAATCTATTTTGGCAAAATTAAAACCCTACCTAAATGTATTAAGAATTATTGCTTTAAGTTCATTGATAATTGCACTGGCACGACCACGAACAGTAGATATTAGCAACCAAACTAAAACTACCAAAGGAATTGATATTGTTATGGCAATTGACCTTTCAAGCAGTATGTTGGCTAAAGATTTACGCCCAAATAGAATGGAGGCTTTAAAACAAGTAGCTTCCAACTTTGTTGACGCAAGACCAAACGATAGAATTGGAGTCGTAGTTTATGCTGCCGAAGCCTATACAAAAACTCCTGTAACTAGCGATAAAGCCATCGTCAAAGAAGCAATTAGCGATATTAAATACGATAAGGTATTGCAAGACGGAACCGGTATTGGAATGGGTTTAACCACCGCCGTTAATCGATTAAAAGAAAGCAAAGCAAAAAGTAAAATCATTATTTTACTTACAGATGGAGTAAATAACGCAGGTTTTATTGAGCCTGAAACTGCTTCAGAAATTGCAAAAGAATACGGAATTAAAGTATATACCATAGGATTAGGATCTAATGGAATGGCCGAATTTCCTTATGCGTATGCCCCTAACGGAAGGGATTTCCTTTACAAAATGATGCCGGTTGAAATTGATCAAGAATTAATGAAAACCATTGCAAGAAACACTGGAGGTAAATATTTTAGAGCCTCTAGCAATAGTAAATTGGAAAGTATTTACGACGAAATAAATAAATTAGAAACTACAGAAATAGAGGAGTTGAAATTTTATGATTACGACGAAAAATTCAGGCCATTTGTATGGATTGCAGGAATTTTATTGTTGCTTGAAATTGTATTAAGAAACACCATTTTTAGAAGTTTTATATAAGCATATGTTTGAATTAGAAGAAAAAGGGTATTTGTATCTGTTAGTTGTTGTTCCAGTATTGGTGCTTCTATTTTTGTATATACAATATTGGAAAAGAAAAAAACAAGCAGCATTTGGTGATTTGGATTTAATAAAAAAATTAAGCCCAGAGAAATCAATTTTCAAACCCGTACTTAAATTCTCATTAGTTTTATTAGGGTTAAGCTTTATAATTTTGGCGTTGGTTAACCCAAAAATGGGTGTTAAGATTGAAAAGGTGAAACGACAAGGAATTGATATTGTTTTTGCTATTGATGTATCAAAAAGTATGCTTGCAGAAGATGTTGTTCCCAACCGTTTAGATAAAAGTAAGCAATTGGTTTCCCAATTAATAAACCAATTAGGAAGCGATAGAATTGGAATTATTGCCTATTCGGGTAGTGCATTTCCCGTTTTACCAATGACTTCTGATTATGCGGTTGCTAAAATGTTTTTACAAACCATGAATCCTGGGATGATTTCTTCTCAAGGAACCTCCATTGACGAAGCTATAAATTTGGCTGCAAATAATTTTTTTGATAAAAAAGACAAAACCAATAAGTTGTTGGTTATTATTTCTGATGGTGAAGACCACTCAGACAATGCTCAAAATGCAGCCGAAGATGCTGATAAAATGGGATTAAAAATAATTTCCATTGGTGTGGGAACAGAAAAAGGGGGGCCAATTCCATTAAAAAGAAATGGCGTTGTGGAAAGTTTTCAAAAAGACCAAGACAATCAAGTCGTAATAACCAAAAGAAATGCTGAAGTATTATCAGTAATAGCAAAAAGCACCAAAGGTGGCTATGTAGATGGAAACTCTACTAAAGCAGTGATTGATTATGTAAAAAAGGTGTTAGATAATACTCAAAAAACAGAGTTTGAAGGCGCGATGATGGCTAATTATAAATCGCAATTTCAATGGTTTTTAGGATTCGGATTTTTCTGCTTGTTTTTGGATGTTTTCCTAACGGAAAGAAAAACCAAATGGGTTCGAAAAATGAATTTGTTTAATGAAGAAAAAGAAAGTAGAGAATAAATAGGATTCTTTTCTGAATTTATAAAAATGAAAAAAACAATAACATATTTAGTAATTCTAATTTCTTTGGTTGCTCAAGCTCAAGAAAAGGATATATTTTTGCCGCAAGGGAATGAAAAATTTGCCGACAAAAATTATGCTGATGCTGAAGCTGATTATCGTTTATCTCAGGCAAAATTTAAAAAGAAATCAATTGCTTCGTATAATCTAGGGACTTCAATTTACAAACAAAATCAAACAGCTGAAGCTAAATATCAATTTGTAAAAGCGATTAAAGACGCTAAAACCAAATCAGACAAACATCAGGCATTTCATAATTTAGGAAATTCGTTTATGAAAGAAAAAAATTATTCGAATGCCGTAGAAGCCTATAAAAATGCATTGCGAAACGATCCGAATGATGAAGAAACTAGATATAATTTTGCTTTAGCAAAAAAAATGCTGAAAGATAATCCGCCACCAAAAGAGCAAGACAAGAAAAAAGATAAAAAGAAGGATAAGGAGAAAGAAAAGGAAAAAGATAAAAACAAAGACAAAAACGACGATAAGAAAGATAAAGGCGACAATAAAGACAAGGATAAGAAAGACGGCAAAGACAAAAAAGATAAACAAGACAAAGGCGATGGTGAAAAACCACAGCCGAAACCAAGTGGAGCATCCAAGCAGCGAATAGACAATTTATTGGATGCAGTAAATAATGAAGAGAAAAAGGTCCAGGAAAAAGTAAATGCTCAAAAAGTGCAAGCCAATCCGAAGAAACCAGAAAAAGATTGGTAAAAATTAGAATATAAAATTAGGAATTATAAAATGAAACGATATTTAATCTTACTATTAATCACCGCAAGCGCTGCATTTGCTCAAGTAAAATTTGAGGCAAATGTTAGTAAGAACACACTGGGGTTAAATGAGAGGGTGCGAATTGAATTTTCTATGAATGAAGATGGCGATAATTTTGTGCCACCAAATTTTGAGGCTTGTGGCTTTAGAGTTGTAGGTGGACCAAGTCAATCAATTAGCCAGTCATGGATAAATGGTAGAAGCACTTTTCAAAAATCGTATACCTATATTTTATTGCCTTTGCAAAAAGGGAATTTAGTAATTCGTCAAGCAGTTATTGAAATAAATGGACAGTTATATAAAACACTGCCTATCAAAATCAATGTTACCAATGCCGTGCAACAACCGAATGATCCAAACGAGCCCGCTACGGTTAAGGCAGATGATAACTTGTATTTGGTTGCCGATATTTCTAAAACCAATCCATATGTAAACGAGCCTATTACGGTAGTTTACAAATTATATTTTAGCTACAACATTGGGATTACCAATTGGCGCGAATTGAATAAACCAAAATACAATGATTTTTGGAGTCAAAATATTGACATCAAACAATTGGTTGCTGAAGAAGGAATATTTAAAGGACAAAAATACCGTTATGTGGTTTTGCGTAAAACGGTATTGTATCCGCAAAAATCAGGAAGTTTAGAAATTGAGCCGCTTTCATTAGATATTGATTGCCAAGTTCCAAGAGGTAGACCTAACTTTTTTGGACAAGTACAATTAGTTGAAGACAGCAAACGTGTTTCTGCAGGAAGTAAAGTTATTTCTGTAAAACCATTGCCATTGGCAGGAAAACCTGATGATTTTTCGGGGGCAGTTGGAAAATTTAATTTCAAAGTGACTCCTTCAAGAACTGGTCTAAAATTTGGAGAATCATTAGATTTAGATATTACGGTAACAGGCACAGGAAATTTAAAATTGTTTAGTTTACCTAAACCGGTGGTTCCTTCAACTTTAGAAATGTACGACCCACAACATTCAGAAAATGTAAGCACACCACTTACCGGAATGTCAGGAAGAATTTCAGATAAATACACTATCATTCCGCAATCGAAGGGGAATTTTCCAATAAAACCGCTGCGTTTTTCCTATTTTGATTTAGGAACTAGAAGCTATAAAACCATAACTTCATCTGAAATTGTTTTAAATGTTTTAGATGGTCCCGGAGTTGCAAATTCAGGAACTACACCTCCACCAGGAAGTGCTAAGGTCCCTGTTACAGCTAGCAAAGCGTTTGCTTTTGTTAAACAAACTACTACGCTAAAACCCATTCAATCTGATGATTTCATAGGTTCTGGATTATTTTATACTTTGATGGCATTGCCGTTTTTAGGAATTCCTGCATTAATATTATTCAGAAAAAGAAAAGAAGCAGAAGATGCCGATGTGGCAGGGAACAAAAAGAGAAAAACAAACGCTTTGGCAAAGAAATACTTATCCGAAGCTCAAAAACAATTACAAAACAAAGAGCCATTTTATATAGCCTTAGAAAAAGCAATGCACAATTTCTTGAAAGCCAAATTAAGCATTGAGACATCTGAAATGAGTAAGGATATCATAACCGATATTTTGCTTACGCGAAATGCCGATGCCGATACGGTAAAAGAATTTATTAATCTAACAGAAAGTTGCGAATTGGCTCGCTATGCACCATCTACAAGTGTAACGATTCAGCAAGATTATGATAAAGCGATTGCTATACTATCGAGTTTAGAAAAACAATTAGCTTAATTTATTAAGTATTTAAATATGAAAAAACAGCTTTTACTATTCCTTTTCATAATTCAGTTTTCATTTGCACAAAAGGCTTTTGAAAAAGGAAATCAATTGTATCAAAAAGAAAATTATACCGAAGCAATTAATCAGTATGAAAGTGAACTAGCAACAGGGAAACATTCGGCCGAATTGTATTTTAATATAGGAAACTGCTATTATAAATTACATAAAGTAGCGCCTGCAGTTTATAATTATGAAAAAGCATTGCAATTAAATCCGAATGACGAGGAAATAATAACGAATCTCGATTTTGCTAGAAAAATGACTATTGATGACATTAAAATCGTACCAAAAGTTGGCTTTAGCAAATTAATTCAGGATTTCACTTCTAGTTATTATTATGATACTTGGGCTTGGATTGCAGTTGTTTTGGCATTTTTGTTCTTGGTATTTTTTGCTGGGTATTACCTTTCGGGAACTGCTTTTAGAAAACGCGTTTTCTTTTCGGGGATGTTTTTTATTTTTCTAGGAATTGCAATAAGTGTTACTTCAGGAATTTATGAAAAAAACCGAATAGCATCTGAAAAATCGGCAATTATTTTTGCTGAAAGTGTATCGGTAAAAGGAGAGCCAAAAGCAACTAGCCCAGAAACTATTTTGCTTCACGAAGGAACTAAAGTAACTATTATAGAAAGCATCGCTAATTGGAAAAAAATTCAATTATCTGATGAAAGTATGGGATGGATTCCAGAGGATGCTGTTAAAGAATTGAATTAATATTTGGATTATTTCTTCAAATGAGAAAACCAGCTTGATAAAACAGGCAGCATGAAGTCCGAAGTCTTATAAATTGGGTTAAAAAACAACGATTTGGTTTCGGTCTCTTTAGATACTAGGTCATTATTTTGATTTACTTTTTGAAACAAACTCAATAGTACTCCAAGAAATAAAGCCATTCTAATTGTTCCCAAAATGGCACCCCCAATTTTATTAAATCCGCCCAATAACATTGCGCTTACAATTTTAGAAAGTGCTTTTGCAAGCAATTGAATTCCGATTAGAACCAAAACTAATATTATAATAAATCCAATCACTTTTGCCGTTTTACTATCCCCTAAAATAGAAGAAAATTTAACAGCCAAATAAATTCCAAGAAACAAAGAAATCAAAGAAGCAAATTCTATAATTAATCCGTTTTTCAATCCGCGAATTAAACCGTAAACTAGTAAAGCGCCTAAAATAATATCAATAAAAATCATTAGTAAAGAATAAAGTACAAATATAATAGATTACAATCGAGAACAAAGATTAAAGACCCGAAAAGTAATATATTTGCAATTGGATAGAAAACACAAAATCTATTTTCACATTCAATAAAAATAAATGTCAAGAGATATACAATTAAAAGAACGCTGGGAGAATGTTGTTTCGATACTTTCCAATCAATTTTCGCAAGGCGAAGATTTAGATTTGGATGCTATAATTTATTTAATTGGCGTGCAAGAATATGGCCGTTTTCAGCAATTATTTAAGAAAGATGAAAAAGTCAACCTGATGCACATCGCCATTTGTCGTTTGCTTGAACCTTATGGCTATTATGAATTTGATTACGTAGATAAAGAAGGTTGGCCTCATTACAAAATAAAAGAAGAACTTCCACCGCTAAAATCAGGGGAACAATCGGTGTTGATGAAAGAAGCAATTGTAAATTATTTTATAGAAAAAGAACTAATTGATTAACGATTGTTGAATTAATATTTCTTCAAAAAACTTCCAACTTCCAACTTCCAACTTCCAACTTTTACTTAAATTTGCAGCATTAAAGAGATTTCGATGATAGATAAGATACAACAACATATTGAAGAAGCTAAAGCGTTCAACGACAAAAACAAAGAAGCTTTAGAGCAATTTCGTATTAAATATTTAGGGAGTAAAGGCTTGCTAAAAGAACTTTTTGCAGAATTTAAAAATGTACCAAACGAACAAAAGAAAGATTTTGGTTTGGTTTTAAACGAACTTCGAAATGTTGCTGAAGAAAAAGTAAAATCGATTCAAGAGGAGTTAGAAAGCAAAGAAGAAATTAAAGGATTCTATGGTGATTTAACACGTCCTAGCGAACCGGTTACTATTGGCTCCCGCCACCCTATTTCTATTGTTAAAAATCAAATTATCGATATCTTTTCTACCGTTGGATTTAATGTGTCTGAAGGTCCAGAAATTGAAGATGATTGGCATAATTTTACCGCATTAAACCTACCAGAATACCATCCGGCACGAGATATGCAGGATACTTTTTTCATCCAAACCAATCCCGATGTTTTACTGCGTACCCATACCTCATCGGTACAAGTGCGTTATATGGAAAATAACAAACCGCCTATTCGTACCATTTCTCCGGGAAGGGTTTTTCGTAATGAGGCCGTTTCATCGCGTTCGCATTGTATTTTTCACCAAGTAGAAGGATTGTATATTGATAAAGAGGTTTCGTTTGCCGATTTAAAACAAACCCTTTTGTATTTCACCAAAGAAATGTTTGGCAAATCTAAAATTCGGTTGCGCCCAAGTTATTTCCCTTTTACAGAGCCAAGTGCCGAAATTGATATTTATTGGGGACTAAAAACCGAAACCGATTACCGTATCACCAAAGGAACAGGGTGGTTGGAAATTGGTGGTTGCGGAATGGTAGATCCAAATGTGTTGAAAAACTGTGGCATCAATCCAGATGAATACAATGGTTTTGCCTTCGGAATGGGAATTGAGCGTATTGCCATGTTGTTATACCAAATTGGAGATATTAGAATGTTTTATGAAAACGATGTGCGTTTCTTAGAACAATTTAAAGCTAGTATCTAAAAAGAAAATAGATAATAGATGGATAGATGAGAGATGCTATCTTTTGGTCTATTATCTTTTTGTCTATAATCTATTATCTCTAAAATGAAAGCAGACATTACCATCCCAGAAGTTGAAAATGT